>CAYZLU010000485.1:0-1961 GCA_964479285.1 uncultured Planctomycetales bacterium
CCTCGTCAACAACTTCCTGCGGAGACGAGGTGCTATCCGAAAAATGAGTGTGGATGTGTAGGTCCGCTTGGCCAATCATGATTAAACTCTAAATCCTATTTGATTTCTTGAATTTCCGGCCATTTGAATTTGTTTAGAATTTAGGGTTTAGCACTTAGGATTTCTCCTAATTTTGCGGCTCAACGATTTCTTTTTGGTGGATCTTATCAAGAATGCCGTTGACGAATTTGCTGGACTCCAAATCGCCATATTTCTTGGCTAATTCGACCGCTTCATTGATGGCCACTTTCGGAGGAATGTCTGCGGCGTGCTGTAATTCATACAAGCCAATGCGCATGACATTGCGGTCGATGATGGCCATGCGCCTGATCTGCCAATTGGTAGCATAATCGGAAATCTTATGGTCAATGTCCTGGATGCGGCTGCCAACACCTTGGGCCAAAAGATTAGCATAGGTGATGATCTCTTGGTCCTTGGTCTCTTCGTTCTTCCAATAGGACTCCACCACCGATTCTATCGGACGCTTAGTGATATCAAACTGGTACAAAATCTTTAAAGCGTGTTCGCGTGCGAGTGTACGGCGTCTCATATTTTGTTGAAAAGAACAATCATCTCCAAAGCTGCACGGGCGGCATCACAGCCTTTATTATTGACGCTCTTTTCCGCAGCGCGGGCCTGGGCCTGGGCCACGGTGTCCGTCGTCAATACCCCCATGATCACTGGCTTGGTCGTTGCCAGGGAAACTTCCATGATCCCACGGGCACATTCGTTAGAAATCACTTCAAAATGATAGGTCTCTCCACGAATGACCGCACCTAAACAAATGACCGCATCAATATCTTTTCTTTGGGCCAGTTTCAGGGCAGTGAGAGGGATTTCAAATGAACCTGGCACCCAAACAACGGTAATGTGGCCATCCCCCAAACCCTGACGCCGCAATTCCATAAAACAAGCATTGAGCAAACGTTTGGTAATGAATTCATTGAAACTTGCCGCCACAATGCCAATACGGGCTTTATTTGATTTCTTAAGAATGACCATATTAGTAAACTCTAAATAATAACCAAAATTCTAAACTATAATCACCAAAACTGTTTTGATTTTTGAATTTTTGGCCATTCAAATTTATTCAGGATTTAGAGTTTAAGATTTATTGTTTTAAAGAATGTGGCCCAATTTATCTTTTTTTGTTTTTAGATAATTCTCGTTTGTGGGATTATGCGGGATCTTGATGGGCACCCGCTCAATGACAGAAAGGCCATATCCCTCAAGCCCCACAATTTTACGGGGATTATTGGTCAGTAAACGGATCTGTTTGACCCCCAAATCCACCAAAATCTGCGCACCAATGCCATAATCACGCAAATCAGCGGCAAAACCAAGCGCCTGATTGGCCTCGACTGTATCCAGCCCGTCGTCCTGCAAATTATAGGCCTTGAGTTTGTTGACCAACCCAATGCCTCGGCCTTCATGCTGGCGGATATAAAGCAATACACCCTTACCCTTTTCATTAATTGTTTTCATGGCTGCCTTGAGCTGACTGTTGCAGTCACAGCGCAAAGATCCAAAGACGTCGCCAGTCAAACATTCTGATTGGGCACGGACTAAAACAGGCTCTGTGCCATTTATAGTGCCTTTGACCATGGCAATATGAATACCAGCGTCAACCAATGACTCATAAGCCACCATCTTGAATTCGCCATATTCGGTTGGCAGCTGCGCTTCTTCAACACGCTGGACTAATTTTTCAGTCTTGCGGCGGTGCTCAATAAGGCTGTCAATGGTGCAAATTTTCAATTTATGTTTCTGGGCAAATTTTATCAAATCCTGGGTGCGGGCCATGGTGCCGTCATCGTTCATGATCTCACAAATGACACCTGCCGGATAAAGATCTGCCAAACGCATCAAATCTACGGAAGCCTCCGTGTGCCCCGCACGCACCAGCACTCCGCCCCGACGGG
>CAYZLU010000486.1:0-1948 GCA_964479285.1 uncultured Planctomycetales bacterium
AGGTGGTATCACATTAAAGAATGTCAGGCAATTCGCGGCCACCGGAGTTGATCGAATTTCTATTGGCGCTTTGACACATTCCCGGCAAGCTTTGGATGTTTCCATGGAGTTTATCTGAAACCCATGAAGAGTTTATGTTTTTTAATAATTCTTCTGTCCTTCTTTTCCACTGATCGTCTATGTGCTCAGGACAAAGATGATATTAATGAGGCAGACATCGCCTCAGGTGCCATTTTCGATGACAAGGCCCTTTTGGATGGTTATTCACAGAAATATGCAGATGAATCTAAGGACATTTTGTTGGCCATGATTGCTGATGATTCACTGGGATCATATAAATGCACGGCAGCCGTGAGGGTATTTAAGGAAAAATATGCTAATGAAGTTTTAAGCAACGAAAAGTCCAATATCATTAGAATTTTGATCCGCAGGCTTAACCGTAGTGATTCTCCATTTTTACAAGTTGAGATCATGAATACCTTGATCGTTTTAGACCGTTATCAGTATTTTGAAGCCATGGTCCCTGCCTTGATCCAAAAAATGGACCATTATAATTCAGTCGTCAGCAACATGGCCTATGAAGACCTTCTGGACATTACCAAGGACAGTCTTTATCCCAGGGAAGCAAGGATCGTATTTGAAACTTTGCGAAAGATTTTTTTCTTATCGCGTAATCGTTTACAGAACATCACAACTCCAGATGAAAATTTACAACATAAACTGGATTTGCTTCGCTGGGCCATCAGGATCTTAGGCACCCAGGAGCTCAAGCGATTACCATCAGAAGTCATTAATTTATTGTAAGGTTTACGCCCATGTTTAAATTAATCCATCAAGACATGTTTACATCTGCCCGTAGGGGGATGATCACAACACCGCATGGGATGATCCAGTCGCCTTTTTTTATGCCCGTGGCAACTACCGCAACTGTCAAAACAATGTCAGGTGTTGATCTGCAAGACATGCAGTCCCAAATCGTCCTTTCGAATACGTATCATTTGTTCTTACGGCCAGGTCTAGATGTCATAGGACATGCTGGCGGCTTGCATAAGTTCATGAATTGGGAGAGGCCCATTCTGACAGACAGCGGGGGTTATCAGGCTTTTAGTTTGACTAAATTTCGTAAAATCACCGATGAAGGTGTCAAATTCCGTTCCCATATCGATGGCAGCATGCATTTTTTTACCCCTGAAAAAGTGATGGACATCCAACGCGCCCTGGGTTCTGACATGGTCATGCCTTTGGATGAATGTTCTCCGTACCCTTGTGACCGTAAAAAAGCCGTCCGTGGTTTAAAACGTACGACCCAGTGGGCCAAGCGCTGCAAAGAACATTTCCATCAAAGCGGAATGCATGCTAAAGGCCAGCGATTATTTGCCATTGTTCAAGGCGCGACTTATGAAGATTTGCGCCGTCAGTCTGCAGAAGAGTTGATGCGGATAGATTTTGATGCTTACGCCATCGTCGGTGTCAGCGTTGGAGAGACCGTCAAAGAAATGTTTGAAGCGTTAAGCTGGGTCATCCCTCATTTACCTGTGGATCGTCCGCGTTATTTTATGGGCATAGGCCTTCCTGATCAAATAGTACGGGCTGTCGGATGGGGGGTGGATATGTTCGATTGTTCTGTGCCTACCCGCTACGGAAGGCACGGGAGCGCTTTTACAAATAAGGGTAAATTGAATATCCGCAACAGTGAGTTTACTAAAGACTTGCGGCCTTTAGATCAAGATTGTGATTGCGGCGTTTGCAAGAATTATACCCGTTGTTATATCCGTCATTTATTGAACATGAATGAGATCACGGGCGTCCGTTTGATGAGTTACCACAATTTGTATTTTTATATCAAATTGATGGAGCGCATACGCGGGGCCATTGAGGGGGATAATTATGCCCAATTCCAAAAGGAATTCTTGACAAATTATAACTCTGAACTTTTGGAGACTATATA
>CAYZLU010000487.1:0-1928 GCA_964479285.1 uncultured Planctomycetales bacterium
ATACCCCTTATCAAAAATATAAACTTGGGCCCCTTCATAACGCAGGGCTGAATTAGCAATATGCGACAATAAAACCGATTTACCCGCTCCTGTCGGGCCTAATATCAAGGTATGCCCTACATCACCGACGTGGACATTGAACCTGAATGGAGTTGTCCCATTGGTGGCCGCGTAAAAAAGAGGCGGTGAATTTTGAGGGTAATAAGGACAAGGATTGTATTGAGACCCTGTCCAGACGTCGGTCAGAGGCAGCATATTAGCCAGATTTTGCGTATTGATAAATGGCTTGCGGATATTTTTCAATGTTTCGCCGGGTAAACTGCCCAGATACGCCTCTATTGAATTCATCTTCTCTATAATGGCAGGGAACCAATTATTGTTTAACAGGTCCCTGATATATTCCATCTTCCTTTTGCATTCGGCGGCATTATTGTCAAGGACGACCACGACCAAGGTGGCGTAACCGTAATTGACTTGTCCTAATTCAATGGCCTCCTGGGCCGTTTTTGTTTCTTCGATCTTTGACAAGACTGAGCGATTGGCCGCATCAGGATTCAACCGCGGGTCTTTGCCAAAAGCACCCATGATCATCTGCCCGATCGAATATTTCATCCCCAGGTATTTGCCTTGATACTCCTCAACGATCCCTAAAGCATCGATAGGATCGTAAAACAAGAACCGTGATGAAAATCTGTATTCAAACGGCAAGGTTGAAAGGACATTCAAGATGCCTGAATAACTTTCGTAGGGAAACTGGGTCAGGGTGATAACACCGATATGTTTATCATCGATCATGGGTTCATGCCCGCCGATGAATTCATGGGCCCCCAAATAATGATTTAAATAACAAGGCGGTTCTGGGACAGGCATCTGGGATTTGTTGCCGGAAATGCAGCGCTCAAGAAAGGTCATCATTTCCGCGGAGCTCATGCGCTTGATGCGTATTTTGTTCGAGATATTCCCCTGGAATTCGCCCAATTTCTGGTTGAAAACCTCAATATTGAATTCAAGGCTCGGGCCCTCGTCTTTTTTGGCATTCTGGACAAAGAAACTGTTCATAGTCTGGTTCTCGACTACCGAAGGCAAATAACAAAAACTGATAGCGAAAATATTCTCAAAATGTCTCCCCTCTTTTTCATAACACTCACGTCGTTGATTTTCGATCAAAATAGAAGTAGGGTTTTTGAAATGATGTGCTTGAGGATAATCGATCGCCGGCGCCCTGATCAAATCAACATGCACCGACCATCCATTGCCAAAGGTCTGGAATATCCCCTGGACCTGAGAAGCCAATTGATCTTCTTCCAGACCAAGAGATGAGTCCATATCCGGACCGCTGTAATAAAAACAGCCTAAAAGACTTCCGTCGCGGTTAAATAATACCCCCTCATCCACAAATTCAAAAAAATTGATCAATGAAGGAAAACCCGACGGCCCATCTGTAAACTCTTTGACTGGTAACATATCAAATTTTCCTGCTGCGTCTTAAAATACAACGGGGGGTGTTAATTTTCTCCCGGGCATGATAAAAATTCCGGTACAACAATGACCTTAAGAATACCTTGGTGGCCCAGGGGTCTATTTTAGCGGTCAATTTACTGGCAATGATCCCAATGGTCCAAATACATAATGCCAAAATAACTGATTATATGGCAGCGTTGTCCGGTTTGGTAATTGCAACGGCCCTAAAACCCTGCCTTATCCCCTCACCCGGCCTGCGGCCACCCTCTCCCGCTGGTAGAGGGGAGGGATTATTCCTTCTCCATCAGGGAGAAGGTGCCCCGAAGGGGCGGATGAGGGGCGCTTTTGACGTTATGCATAGACCTAACCGGACATTGCTGATTATACGGTTACCTGCTCATCTGGTTGACGGGCCGAAAAATTTTTCATCTGCGGAGGTTTTGTTTTCAATAAAGCTGATCAATTCC
>CAYZLU010000488.1:0-1926 GCA_964479285.1 uncultured Planctomycetales bacterium
CATGAACCAATTGAACCATATATGAGTCATTACCTAAACCTATTCATTTTTCACTTGGACATTTTTGCTTAATTCTTCCTCAAACACCACAATCATCTCATACAAGAATTACACCTGACGTATCTGCCGAAAATCTGACGCAAACCTGAGGTAAACTTTTAGTTATTTTTTAGATAGATTCTTTGCCATCTATTTCATACCCCAACATTTTATACGTTTTTAATCGCCTCTGGAACATCCTTCCTAACACAGACACTTCCTTATCAACGTAATCATAAATTTGAACGTCATCTTTATCTTTGTGATACCGATGAAGACGTCCAGCATACTGAACAATTTTTCCCTTAAATGAACTTGGCATTGTTAAGAAAAGCGTGTTTAATC
Source organism: uncultured Planctomycetales bacterium (assembly GCA_964479285.1). Lineage (GTDB taxonomy): Bacteria > Omnitrophota > Gorgyraeia > Zapsychrales > Fredricksoniimonadaceae > JABDGZ01. The sequence continues at coordinate 385 of CAYZLU010000488.1, forward strand.
GCGGCTCATCAAAGCCTTCCCCGATATAGGAACCTGTTGCTAAAATAGCTTTACGGCAATCATCAGGACAATCTTTTATTTGTTGAAATATTTCACGTCTCTGTTTCTGTTTAATACCCCCATGCAAAACTGCTAAAAACCCTACCTTATCCTTCAATCCCTGTGCCAGCCTTTCTAAATGCTCACGACGCTCTGTCAAGATCAAAGGGAACCTGCCCGCGCCTAAAACGTTGATGATGTCATCAACAATCAACTGGTTACGCTCATAACTTTCAATCATTCGACTAGAAAGATCAACTATTTTTGAACCTTCTATCCATGGATAAGAAAAATTTGTTACCCTTGGAATAACTACTGAACTCGAAATATGTGCAGTAATATCTTTTTGTTTAATCCGATGACAAATCGGACCACATTGCATATGAATTATAGGCTGATGTCCGTCCCCACGATAAGGCGTTGCTGTTAATCCCAACACGTATTTTGCTTTAGCCTGGGTTAAAACTTTCTCAAACGAAACCGCTCCCAAATGATGACACTCGTCAACAATGATAAAACCGTAATTAGCAATGCCATCATAAACACCCTCTGCCAAATCTAAACTCTGTACCATACCAACATCAATGATTCCTGTTGCTTTATTCTTACCTCCTCCGATTTGACCAATCTCCTTCTTATCAATTCCAAGAAATGCGGACATTTGTAAACGCCACTGATCCATAATAGGTTTACGATGAACCAATATCAAAACATTGGTCTTGCGTTTAGCGATAGCTGCTATCGCTAATACTGTTTTACCTGTTCCTGGTGGTGCTACAAAAACACCAAAATCAACATCAAGAACACCTGCCAGGGCTTTATCTTGTTCCTCATTAAGCGTGCCATCAAAATCAAAATTGGTTTCAATGCCAACCACACGTTTATCTTCTATATTCAGTTTAATATCATATTCTTTAAGCAAAGCTTGTACATCTTCCAAACATCCGCGAGGAAGAGCAAGATAACCATCAACGATTTGCGCACAACATATAACACGTGGTGTGTCATGTGTTGAAAAACGCATCCGCTGCTTCTTATAAAATACCGGATTCTGAAATGCTGCCAGGTGTTTTAACTGATTATATATAACTGATGGGCCTTGACCGATTTTGATATAAATACGATTGGCCAATACAGCATCCATTGATGTTGGCAAATCTTTTACGTCAACCTTAAATCTTTTCTTCCCAGAAGGCAAACGCATCCAAGGCTCATCATCTTCTTCAACTGGACTTTTGCGGGCAGCAATAACTTCTCCCGTCTTAACCGCTTGCCCTGCCTTTGCCTCAACTTCTTTATAAGACATTTTCTTAACTGATGCTAAAAATCCCCATTGATCTGTATACGGCTTTCCATTTTCATCAATAAAAAGACTGTTGCCTTTAGTCACCGCTTCTTTTTGAAATGGCAAAGCAATCAAATTCCCAAAACCTCCTTTAGGCAAAGTGTCTTGACTAGGAAAAAGACGGTCATAACTTTTCATATCCATTTGATAACGTTTAG
>CAYZLU010000489.1:0-1923 GCA_964479285.1 uncultured Planctomycetales bacterium
CCAACGAAGCACTGATGATCCCCACCATATGCAGGACAAAGGAAAAACCTATGGTCAAGGCGAACTTGATCACGAAAAACATACCTACAATACCCATCGCTTCTTTGGGAGAACGGGCCCCTATCGCCATTTCGAAAAGTGCCCCATAAGTCTTGACAGTAATGTCCCCCAACTCTTCACCAGCCTTGACGAATGAATCAAAAAAACCATAACGCTTAATGACAATGTCTTTGGCGTTATTAATAGGCATTTGCTTCACCCCCATGATACGGGTCCGGTGCATCCGGCCGAAAATGTCCTGCTGGTCTGTTTCCTGTGGTATAAGTCCCAAAGAAATTTCCTGTTTTGAACGCTCTAAGGTCAAAATCAACTGGCCACCGGTAGAATTGGATACTAAATCCTGCAGTTGCGACCAATGCGCTATGGATTGACCATTGATACTTAAAATCCTGTCCCCTGATTTCAATCCCGCCTGCTCAGCTGGTGAGTGTGGTAAAACCTGCCCGACCACGGGAGCGACATTTTGAGAAGAAAGGTCCATATCCACATAACCAATCATAAACACCAACCAAAAGCAAGCGTAGGCCAATATCAAATTCACCACCGGCCCCATTAATATAATCAAAGCCCTTTGACCGGCCGGTTTAGCAAAATATTCATCACTGCCACCCAAACATTTTTCTCGTTCATCACCCGCCATTTTTACAAAACCACCCAAAGGAATGGCACATAAACAGGACTCGGTACCGTCGTGGACCCAACCGAATAATTTTGGACCAAAACCCAAAGAAAATTGCTCCACCTTGACCCCGCATTTCCTCGCGGTGATGTAATGGCCCCATTCATGGACTAAAATCAATATACTCAATATAAAAACAAAAATGATCAATGACATAATTCCTCAACTCCCCCTCATCCCCTCTTTATAAAAAAAGGGGTAAATTAATTTCTGTGGCTCTTTCCATATTCCCTATTACTTTGTTCGACTATCTAATAATATCCATTATTTTTCTGGATTCTAATCTCGCCCACTTATCTGCCTCTAATATGGCATGTAACGACGGATTTTTCACTATTGTATGACGCTGGACCACTTTTTCAACGACTTTATAAATACTTAAAAATCCAATCCTACCCTTCAAAAAAGCCCCCACCGCTTCTTCGTCCGCGGCATTTAGCACTGCCGGCATGCTGCCGCCCAAACGGGCCGCCTCAAAAGCCAAACCAAGAGAAGGAAATCTTTTAAGGTCGGGCTCTTGAAAATTCAATGCCCCCAATCTGGCAAGATCAAGGTCTTTAAGGCCCGTCGGTAAACGCTCTGGATAGGTCAAAGCGTATTGGATCGGCAGGCGCATGTCCGTTACTCCTAACTGGGCCAACAAAGATCCATCTGCAAATTCCACCATCGAATGAATGATCGCCTCTGGATGGATCAACACTTTAATTTGTTCGGACCTCAAATTAAACAAATGCTTGGCCTCAATGACCTCAAAACCCTTATTCATGAGGGTCGCTGAATCCACCGTTATTTTAGGCCCCATTTTCCAGCGAGGATGGCGTAAAATGTCCTTAGGGGTCATTCGCTTAAAATCTTTTGATCTTACCTTCCTTAAAGGACCCCCAGAAGCGGTCAGGTGCACAAATGCAGGCCTTGACTGTTGTCCATCCAAACATTGAAAAATGGCACTCTGCTCACTGTCTATCGGGATTATACGCGCCTGATACCTGCGTGCCTCATTCATGATCAAATCACCGGCAATGACCAAGGCTTCTTTGTTTGCAGGTGCCACAGTCTTTCCCGCACGTAAGGCCCTTAAAAATGGCTTCAGGGCAGCGGTCCCACTCTGGCCCAAAACCACCACATCAACTTCCTTCAGAGATGCGATTTCATCACAATCAGCAATGGGATAACATTTCACCCCT
>CAYZLU010000490.1:0-1916 GCA_964479285.1 uncultured Planctomycetales bacterium
GTCCTGTGTTTGATGTAAACACCAACGTGTCCCTGCTCTTGGAAAACCTTATAAAAGAACTTCCCCTCCCACAAATGAAAAATATTCAAACCTTGAATCCGTCGGGAATAATCAGCATGACCGCTGACCTTAAAGGGACGGCCCAGGATTGGAAAAACTATTCCCTCAATGCCACCATAACGAGTCCTGTCGTCAGCCTCATGGGTTACCATCTTACTGACATGAAAATAATCATCAACCAGGATGAAGGTAAGGTCAAAAATTTGACCTTTGATGGAAAATTATATAATGGAACAGTGCACGCTGTAGGTTCGTTGGACCTATGGGGCAGGGGAATGCCCTATGAGCTGGCTTTAAATATTGATAATACTGACCTGCATCAATTAAAAATGGATTCTCCTCTTAAAACGGAAGAAATCAATGGAAAATTCTTTCTGACAACCATAGCCCACGGTACGGTGGCTGATTTTAAGAACACTGCGCGGGCCACTGGTTCCTTGGCCATAAGGGATGGTTTTTTAGCGGAATTTAACTTATTCAGAGGGCTGCTCAGCGTCCTTAATGACGCCCTGGGCTTGGGCCAGGTGATGATCACCGATGTGGATGGTAATTTCACGATTTCAGACCAAAAGATCAATACCGATAATTTAAGGCTCAAGGGCCCCACCATCGTGCTTTTGGGCCGTGGCTGGATCAATTTTGACCAAGTCTGTGATTTGGACATGACCGTGGACCTAAGCTCAGGGGTCGTGCCGGCCATTGCCCATGATTTGCTTAATACCCTTAACATTCATATCTACGATAAAATCGCCAACCCCAAATTCAAAAAGAAAATATCAGTGCCCCAGGTCATCAATTCCCTTCTTAAGAATTTTTTACAATAAAGACAGCCTACAGATGGTCTAAAAGTAAACGGAATTTCTTAAGGGCCCGGGCCCGGTGGGAAATCTTGGCTTTCAACGAAGATGGCAGTTGGCCGAAAGTTTTATTGTAGCGTTTAAGGAGAAAGAGTGAATCAAAACCAAAACCGTTGGTGCCTATGTCCCTGGTAGTGACATAGCCGCTGCACGTGCCCTGTACGACCCCCAACTCTCGGCCTTTGGCGTCAACCAATGCGATCACACAGCGGTAACGTGCTTGGCGCTTTGGGCTGGGGACGCCCTTTAGCATCGCAAATAATTTTCTGTTCCGGGTCCTCTCGCTGGCCCCTTCACCCGCGAAACGGGCGGAATAAATGCCAGGGGCATTGCCCAAGGCCTTGACTTCAATACCTGAATCATCCGACATGGCCATTTTTCCCGTCGCTTGAGCAACCTCACGGGCTTTTTTCAAGGCATTGGCACGGTATGTCTTGCCATCTTCAATGATGTCTGGAATATGGGGATAATCAAACAGGGAGGTGACCTTGAAGGGCAAATCTGCCAATAATCCTTTGATTTCCCCTATTTTACCTTTGTTGCGGGAGGCAACGATCAGTTCTTTCATCAAATATTACTTTCCGAAGCTGCCACAAAGCGAAGAAATAGAGACCGCATTCTTTTTTTGTATACTTAACAGTTCTTTAATGCCTTTGCGCGCGAGCTTCAGCAGGGCCTGCATTTGGGTCTCGGAAAAAGTACCCCCTTCACCCGTGCCCTGCACCTCGACAAATTCACCGCGGCCGATCATCACAATGTTCATGTCCACATCAGCTTTTGAGTCCTCAACATAATTTAAATCCAAAACATTCGTGCCTTGATAGACCCCGACACTGATCGCCGCAACAAAATCCTTGATAGGCAGCGCATCAATCATCTTCTGCCGGCGCATCCATAATATCGCATCAGCCAAAGCAATGAACCCGCCGGTGATGGAAGCGGTCCGTGTCCCCCCGTCGCCCTGCAGCACATCGCAATCAATGCGGATGGTTCGTTCGC
>CAYZLU010000491.1:0-1915 GCA_964479285.1 uncultured Planctomycetales bacterium
ATTGACCAGGTCCATCTTGTTAACACAAACAGCGATGTTTTTGATACCCAAAAAACGCATCATATAGCCGTGGCGCCGGGAATTTTCCTTGATGCCTTCATGGGCGTCGATCAACAATAATGCGGCTTCAGCGCGTGCGGCGCCTGAAATCATGTTTTTAAGGAACTCAATATGGCCCGGTGCGTCGATAATGATGTAATCACGCCTGGAAGACTTAAAGAATGACCGCGCAGTATCGATGGTGATGCCCTGCGCCTGCTCATCCTTGAGGGCGTCCAACAAAAACGCATACTCAAAAGGCTTGGCATTCCGCTTGCACTGGGCTTTGACTGCCTCTAACTTGCCTTCTGGCAAGGACCCTGTGTCAGCCAGCAGGCGGCCTACAAGAGTGCTTTTGCCATGGTCCACATGGCCAACGATGACTACATTCATTTGTTCGCGTTGGTTCATAAATACCTATTGCCATTCCCGTGAAAGAAGAATAAGACTGAAAAATATGTTTATTGGACTTGGTGATGAATAATTCCAACCAATGCCCGAAGGGCACGATTAACAGAATCCCTATCATGAAAAACCTTAGCAACATCACGATCAAGAATAACAACATTACTGCCTTCTTGATAGCGTTTAGCGTATTTACCTCTTATACCGCCGCTAAAATCATACTCACTGAGCATATCTGAGCTATTTTTCCTTTTATTTCCTTTCATAAAAATTCCTTTCTCTTTTTGTTGCCGACCGGGCACTAATAATACGTATTTTATCACCTCTATCTGTATGAACAACCACCACTAATCTATTTTTATAAGAATGCCCAATGATAATAAAACGGTCCTCATCAATAGAGTGCAGCGGATCACTGATAGTTATTGACAAAATATCTTCAAATACAGTCGTGGCTTCTTCAAAAGAGACTCCATGTTGTTTAAAACTTGTACTTGCCTTATTTTCATTCCATTCAAAGAATAAAGCCATTAAATTTCCTTTTCGGGTATGGACCATTGCACTATGCTTATGTTGCCATAAGTTTTGTGCTCATGTCACATGTATCCCTCTTTACGCAAGGTTTCAAGGCCGCCGCCGTCTTCTTTGTCCTGGGCACGGCCGGAACGTTCGGCGATGTTCTTGAATTTTCCATCGCGCAATTCCTTGACAATATCATCCACATTTTTGGCATTCGAATCCACCGGTGTCGTGCAGGGATAGCAGCCCAGGGAACGGTAACGCTTGCCATTGCCCTGGTCAAAATACAAATGGGTAATGGGGATGTTTTCACGCTGGATATATTCCCAAACATTCAATTCTGTCCAATCAAGCAAAGGGTGGATACGGATGTGCGTACCCGGCGCAAAATCAGTTTTGAACTGGTTCCATAATTCCGGCGGCTGGTCACCGACATCCCAGTCGCTGTTCCTGTCACGGGGGGAAAAATAGCGTTCCTTGGAACGAGAACCTTCTTCATCTGCGCGGGCACCGACAATCACGCCGATATAAGGTTCAGTATTGGTGTCTACCTCGTATTGGCCGTTTTTATGGTTGAGACGCAAACGCGGCCATGCACCTGATAAAGTATTTTTTAAGGCATCTGTCTTAAGCGCCTTGCAGCAGCTGATGCGATCTAAAACTCCATCTGGAAAAGTACGCTTTTCTTTTAAGGCCTGTGTATTTTGGCCCACAATCATGTTTAATTTGAATTTAAGGGCCAGTTCATCGCGGTACTTGATCATTTCCGGGATTTTATAGCTGGTATCAATATGCACCAATGGAAAAGGCACATGGCCAAAAAATGCCTTGCGCGCAAGCCACAACAATACCGTCGAGTCCTTGCCAATGGACCATAACATGACCAGTGACTTAAATTCACGGTAAGCCTCGCGCAAAATATATACGCTTTGGGATTCTAAAGCGTCTAATT
>CAYZLU010000492.1:0-1914 GCA_964479285.1 uncultured Planctomycetales bacterium
TTCTAAACTGGATCCCCGCGAGCAACTGCGAGTGTCGGTTAATACGACCTTTCGCGGGGATGACATGGCTAAACAATAAAATTTGGCCAATTTATGCAGCTATCTTTTGTTTGGGTGCCGCGCTGATTCATGTGGCGCATCCACCGGCGATGGAACCCCTACGTGATTGGCAGGTACAATTAAAACACTCATTTTACCAGTACCTTGATCCTGATGAAGCAGGGACTATGTCCGCCATTGTCTTAGGTGATCGTAGCCAAATACCGAAAGAAATAAAAGTCACCATGAGAAATTGCGGAGTTGGTCACATACTAATTTGTGCGGGCCTTCACGTCGCTATGATGACGACGATAGTTATTTTTGTGCTGAAGTTCATTCGTATACAGCGACTACTTCAAGGGTGGCTAAGTATTTTTCTTATATTCACTTATGCGCTTCTAACTGGTGGTTCGATTCCTGTGATGCGTGCTGCCGTCACAGCCTTACTATTATTGGCATCGTATATTTTTGAACTTGAAAGTGATGCTTTAAATTCATTATGTGCCGCAGCATTGCTCATACTGCTTATGAATGCAGACAATTTGTTCGATACGAGCTTTCAACTCTCTTTTTCTGCGGTCGGGGCTATTATTCTTTTATGCAAGCCATTGGAAGAGAGGTTATCTTTTTTGCCTCGATGGATGGCTGTGGCTTTAGCAGTTTCTACTTCAGCCTGGATTGGGATTACGCCGGTACAACTATGGCATTTTGGCACCATTACGCCAATCGCATTGATTGCGAACCTATTTATAGTTCCCTTATTAGATATTACAGTCGCTTTAGGGTTATGTTTAGCTTTGGCAGGTCTTTGGGCGCCGCCAATCGCATGGGTGATAGCAGGGTGTGTGAAGGTGGTTTTTAATGTGATGGTGGTTATCGCTTTTTGGTTTGCCAATGTGCCTTTTGGCTACATCCAACTTTGGTCTGTTGTTCATGGCGTTACTTGACACATATACTACTTGGTAGTATACTTTCTGCGTATAGGAGTCTTATGTACTATTTGAAAAATAAATATTTTCATCGTTGGGCCAAAAAACAGGGAATTACGGACAAAACGCTTTTCGATGCTATTGAAGAATTTGAAAACGGCCTTTTTGAGGCAAATTTAGGAAATCATTTATACAAAAAACGAATCGCATTGCCCGGAAAGGGCAAAAGTGGGGGAACACGGACAATATTATTCTATCAGCAAGGAAGAAAGTTAATTTTTTGTCATGGTTTTGAAAAGAATCAGCAGAGCAATTTGAGTAGTTCCGAATTAAATTTTCTTCATAATCTTTCAAACGGTTATCAAGCTTTAGGTGAAAATTTAATACTTGAAGGTATCCAACAAAAGAAATTTTCTAAAATTTTAAAATCGGAGGAATGAAAATTATGGAAAACAGTATAAAAAATATGGTTTTAGAATCTATGCAAGATCTTTATGAATTAGGAGCCATAAAAGAAATAACCCTTAAGGAAGTTAGGGCATTAGCTTTGGAAGTAAAACCTTATCCACCCAAAGCCATTGTTAGATTACGAAGAAAATTAAAATTAAGCCAAGCCGCCTTTGCTAGATTTATTAATACAAGTGTGCAAACGGTCCAAGGATGGGAACAAGGAGTCAAGAAGCCTTCAGGTACGGCTCTCAAGTTGCTGCACATTATTGATGAGAAAGGTTTGTCAGCGGTCATTTAATAGGTTTTATAATCACCCTGTTATCGAATTTAACCCAAATTTTAATTATGGTGAATTCGCCATAATTCGAGGGACTCTGCATAATAAATCGATTCTAGTAACAAGAAAACCTTACCCTCAATTGTGTTGGGATAATCCATATTTTGGTGATCGCGGGGCTTCATATGGCCATGATGACGGCCATGGTCATTTTTGTTT
>CAYZLU010000493.1:0-1912 GCA_964479285.1 uncultured Planctomycetales bacterium
AATATGGTCCCGACGGATGGCCTTATCATGAGGGTCCTTCATCCGATTGATCAATGCAACACCAAATACCGCCGTATGGACAGCCAAAGAAATAAATATGGCCTTAAAAAGAAAATTTTCAGTCATTTTTTCGCAATAATTCTCGCCATAAATAATTTATAAAACGAACAGTGTCGCGCACAGGTTGGATCTTACTGACCTCATCCCTGTAAATGGTCTGTATGCCGACCGAAGCTATTTTAAAACTTTTTTTACTGGCTTTGATGAGCACTTCTGTTTCAATTTCAAAATCAGAACTCTCGAGTTTAATGACTTTAAGCACACTGGTCTTGATCAGGCGAAAACCGCATTGGGTATCAGGGATATGTTGATGGCAAAAAAGAGAGATCATCCAGGACATCAAACGATTAGTGGCCAAACGTACCAACGGCATACCCCCAGGATTGTGCATACGGTTGCCACTGATAACATCTGCTTTTGAATTTTGATAACAGGACACAAACTTGGGAATGTCTGACGGTGAATGCTGGCCGTCACCATCCATGGCAATCAATGCTTCATAATCATTCTTTAGCACATAACTAAATCCCATTTTTAAAGCATTTCCCTTGCCGCCTTTGGCTGCAGTCTTTAATACGACAGCACCCGATTCGATGGCATTGACAGCGGTTTTGTCCAAAGAACCATCATCAATCACGATGCAATCATATCCCAAGGCACGCACATCCTTGACCAAGAGACCTATCGTTTGTGCTTCATTATGCGCTGGAATGACGATGGCGATCTTCATGATTGCCAAAACCCCCTGAATAACAACCACTGAGATGGTTCTTTGCGGATCTCCTCTTCAATGATCGCCAGATATTTCTGAATACAATGCATCGCCACATTCTCGGTGATCTTGGTGTCGGGTAAATGTGGTGGTTCAATGGGGGGATAAATATTTATTTCAAAATGGTCTTGGGTGGTGCGAATAAAAAAAACAGGAATAATAGGCGCGCCTGTTTTCAGTGAAAAGTATGCTGCCCCCTTTGGCATCATTGTTTTATGGCCCAAAAAATCCATAACAATGCCGCGGGTCCCAAAATCCCTGTCTCCCAGGATGGCAACCAAGCGGTTTCTTCGAAGATGTTCCACGACACGCCGGACAGCCACATCAGTTTGTATCACCATGGCTCCAAAAGCCTCTCTTTGTGCGTTAAAAATAGCATTGACCCGCTGGTCCTGGTGGGACAAAGCCACCACCGATAACGGGAAACCCAACATCGGCAGGACCGCCCCTCCCATTTCCCAATTGCCAACATGGGCACTCACAACAATTCCGCCCTTGCCCTTTTGCAGCACTTCGCTCAAGTATTCGATATTATTTATATGGACATTAGATTCAATAAACGCCGGATGCAATCGCTTTTTCATGGTAAAAAACTCCAACAAATATTTACCGAAATTACGGAACACCGCACGGACCTGTGATCTAGGCACATGGTCCGTCTTATAAACTATTTTCAAATTATCTTCTACTGCCTGGCGATCGATCTTAGAAAAACAAAAATGCAGGTCGCACAAAGCCATGACCAGGGCGTTGCTTACCTTAAAAGGCAAAATTCTTGCCAAAAATTGACCCACCTTGTAAAGATAATAATTACCCACTAAACTGATCCATTTAAAATTAATCGCGCGATATTTTCTGCAGCCATTGGTTTGCCATTTTCTAAAGCAGCTTTCTTCATTGCCGCCAGTTGCTTTGGATCATTCAGAAGTGCGTCGATTTCATTGGCAATATGACGCTTGTCATCCACACGGATTGCAATGCCCTGGTTGACTAAGAATTGGGAATTACGCTCTTCCTGCCCCGGGATGGGGTCAACGATCACCATAGGCAAACCTTTGGCCAGGCATTCGCTAGTTGTCA
>CAYZLU010000494.1:0-1908 GCA_964479285.1 uncultured Planctomycetales bacterium
TCGTCAAAGGCCCCAGGGTATAAAAAGGCGCTTCATGGCAGATGCTTAACTGCTTGTCCATATTTTCTTTGATCAAATGCATAGGCACATGCCCAGGCCCCTCGATCATCACCTGCACATCATGCTTCCAGGCGATTTTAGTCAATTCCCCCAAGGTCTCCAGCTCACCGAATTGGGCCGCGTCATTGGCATCGGCAATGCTGCCGGGACGAAGACCGTCACCCAACGAAAAACTGACGTCATAAGCTTTCATGATTGCACAAATTTCTTCAAAATGAGTGTATAAAAAATTCTCTTTATGGTGGGACAAACACCATTTGGCCAGGATAGAACCACCGCGGGAAACAATACCGGTCATGCGTTTGGCTGTCAGAGGAATGTACCGTAATAAAACCCCCGCGTGTATCGTGAAATAATCCACCCCCTGCTCGGCCTGTTCGATTAACGTGTCACGGTAAATTTCCCAGGTCAAGTCCTCTGCCTTGCCATTGACCTTTTCCAGGGCCTGATAAATAGGAACGGTGCCAATGGGCACGGGCGAATTGCGCAATATCCATTCGCGGGTCTCATGGATGTTCTTTCCCGTTGATAGGTCCATCACCGTGTCCCCGCCCCAGCGTATAGACCATGCCATTTTCTCAACTTCTTCAGCAATGGAGGAACTGACCGCGGAATTACCGATATTGGCATTGATCTTCACCAAAAAATTACGGCCGATGATCATGGGTTCAATTTCAGGATGATTGATATTGGAAGGAATAATGGCACGGCCTCGCGCCACTTCATCACGTACAAACTCCGGCTTGCAGTTCTCGCGGACAGCTATAAATTCCATTTCAGGCGTAATGATACCTTGACGGGCATAGTGCATTTGTGTCACGTTCCCACCGGATTTAGAACGCAAAGGATTACGCACACCGGGAAAACGGACGGGGGCCAAATCCAGGTCATTGTCCCGTTGTTTGCGGTAATGAGAACTGGGGCCGTTCAAATACTCAACATCACCCCGTTCTAAAATCCATTTTAAACGAAGCAGGGGCAAACCCTGGGCAATGTCAACACGCACTGATGGATCAGTATATGGCCCGGAAGTATCATAAAGCTTGACGGGTTGATTGACCGTCACCTTACCGTTATGGTCCTTGGTGTCAGAAAGCCCAATCTCACGAAAAGGCACTTGGATATCTGTTCGCGTTAGCCCTGGCGCGTAAATTTTTTTTGAACCGGACAACGGTTCATAAGATAATTTGTTGGCATCTGGGAGTTGTTCGGATTTTAAAACATTTAAAGTTTGGGGAGTCATAAAAAATCCTTGCTTCCCCACTCAAGGGGGAAGGAATATTAAATATCAACTAAAAGAAGTACCGCATCCGCAGCTGGACTTGGCCTTGGGGTTTTTATATTTAAAACCAGACTCCTTAAGGGTGTCTACATAATCAATTTCAATGCCATTGACGAATTCGACACTTTCCTGGTTGACAATGACATTGATCCCCTTTTGCTGGAAAGCAATATCATTCTCATAAGGGGTCTTCTGGAATTTCATTTCATAGGAAAGTCCTGCACATCCGCCGGTGACGACACCGAAACGCAAAGCATAGCCCTGCTTGCCTTCTTTCTGCATCATCGCCTGGACCTTGGCCGCCGCGGCGTCGGTTAATGTCACAATAGGATTTTGAGTCGCTGCTTCCATAAAATTACTTTCTCAAATAATACAAGATTGGTGCCTTTTTCTTTAATGTGTTGAGATGCACCAGCTTCAACAGGATTTTTATAATAACATAATTAAATTCTTTAAGCAACTTTCTACTGCCAGCCCAAAATAATCTATACAAAAAATTTTGGATTCAAATTTAATCCCCACCCAAGGCCCTCAATCCTTTCTGCTGCATTTCATTCATGGGACCG
>CAYZLU010000495.1:0-1904 GCA_964479285.1 uncultured Planctomycetales bacterium
TGCCCCCAAGGACTTGCTTTTATTCATTTCATGTTGCATACTTTAACTAGACAACCATTGGAAGGGTCTGTATGCATTTCCCAAAAGATTGATTATTTCTTTTATAACTTGAGAAAAAACTATGAGGTTTCCTAAATTTTTGTTTAGAACAATGGTGGGCATGGTCTTGACTTCTTTTGTGGGAGTTCTAACATGTCCGGTAAATTCTTCTGCTCAAACAGGACTTTCCATTAGCCACAGTGTGGACAATCAAGAGTTTTCATCAACTTTACCTCTAGATTTAAAAGGTCTTATTATGCATCCGGATAATCCTGGCCAGCTGGATTTTATTTTAGATCCGTCCCATAGTTTTACACGCAAGGATATTAAAAAAGAAGCTGAAAGATTCTTTAAATACTTTTTAGCTGCTTTGACTATACCGCAAGATGACGTTTGGGTCAATCTGTCCCCGTATGAGCATGATCAAATGATCCCACTTCAGTTTAGCTATACTGAAATGGGACGGGATTTCTTGATTGAAGATTATGCCCTTAAACAGCTGACTGCATCCTTGATTTACCCCGAACAAGTGCTTGGCAAAAAATTTTGGGACAAAGTCTATCAAAAAACCCAGCAGCTTTATGGGACAACAAACGTTCCTGTTAATACGTTTAATAAAGTGTGGATCGTTCCTGACAGGCCTGCTGTTTATGTGCACGGCAATGAGGTTTTTGTGATACGAAACCATTTAAAAGTTTTATCAGAACAAGATTTTTTGGCCAGTTCTAAATATTTTAATGCTAAGAGAGGGTTGGTCACAAAAGATGTGAAAGTCGGTAATGTCCTGAATGCTCTTAGTTCCGGTGTTGTCAAAGAAATCATCATTCCTGAAATTGAACATCAAGTCAATGAATCTCCAGATTTTCTTAAATTACGTCAAATCTATCAGGCCATGATTTTAGCAACTTGGTATAAGAAGAATTTAAGGGACAATATTTTGGACAAGGTCTACCTGGATCAAAATAAGGTCGCAGGTGTGGATATTAAGGACAAGCAGGAAAAAGAAGAGATTTATCATCAATACTTGAATATTTTTAAAAAAGGCGTTTTTAATTTTATAAAAGAGGATTACGACAGTTATACAAAACAATCGATCCCGCGTAAATATTTTTCTGGTGGTCTTCAAGGGGTCAGAGAAGTTTTAGAAAAGAAAGACTATGGCAGCCTTGACGCGGGAGAAAAGAAAGGGATGCCTTCTGATCGGGCAATGCAGGTGACGGCCGATCTTCTGGGAGTTGTGGACAAAGCAGCGGTTAGTTACGGTAATAATCCTTACGGTCAAGATCCATGGCATAATGTTAGCAGGGACTGTTTTATGGAATTAGATCCTGCTTATGACATATTTAATGATTGAGATAAACGGTCTAGGGAAAAGTTGGACCTGTTGTTAGTAGGGGTGGGGAGAGGTGTTTCATCCGTTGAACTGGCACTTCGTTACCCTCATATTCACATATGGGCTGTTAATAAAGAACATGATTTGTGGAATGACAACATCATTAAAGGGATTATGCTGGACAAAGGGTATACGGACACACAAATATTGGAAGCCCGGTCTAGGGTGAAGGTCTTGACCTTTGATGCGGTAGATGAAAACCAAAGAAAGGAAGCATTGGGCGACAAAACCTTTGATGTGGTTTTATTTGAGCCGCGTACACAGATTTATTTTGAAGACAAGGTCCCTCCCATCGAAGGATTTTTTAGTCACGTTAAAGTGGGGGGAGAATATGGTTTTGTGTCTAATGGTATTTTTACTTCTGAGCAGGCATTTAAGGACAGTGATTTCGGAAGTTTTCTCTATGAGCGTAATCCAGACCCAAAGGCAGTTGCCGTCATTATTAGGGCATTCGAGAATAGAGCAGAATTAG
>CAYZLU010000496.1:0-1895 GCA_964479285.1 uncultured Planctomycetales bacterium
ACATACGCAAGTGGCCCTGATTACAAACACCCATTTAAACAGCAAAGACCTGCTGACAATGGTGTTGGAAGAGTTGGATATTGAACATACCTCCGGGTCAAAAGCCAAATTGCTTTCTTTGCTTAATACCTATCTGATTGATCAGATCCAGCAGGACAATAACGTGGTCCTTATTATTGATGAGGCCCAAAACCTTAAGCCGGCTGTTTTGGAAGAGATCCGTATGTTGTCTAACCTTGAAACTGAAACAGAAAAACTGATCCAAATCATCCTGTTGGGGCAGCCGGAACTGAAGCAAAAACTGGCTTTGAGCCGCCTGGAGCAGCTGCGCCAGCGCGTGGCTGTTTATTTTCATCTTTTGCCGCTTAATCAAGAGGAGACTAAAGAATACGTTTTGCATCGTTTAAAAATAGCCAGCAGCAGTGATCGTCAATATATGACTGATGAAGCATTGCATTTGGTATATAAATTTTCCAAAGGTGTGCCAAGGCTTGTCAATCAAATTTGCGACAGCGCTTTTTTAACCGGATTTATAAACGAAGAACATGTGATCAATGATCGCATCCTGAAAGAAGTAATGGAAGAGGCCCCTTCACAGCAATTCGGTCAGGAAAAAGCCAAGGAATACGCATGAGCCAAATAATTAAGGCCTTAAAAAAGGCCCAGGAATTAAGGAAAAAAGAGCAAATTTCCAATGATGGGGAAAGGAAGGTCCCTGTTTCTAGGATATCTGTTTCAGAGATGCCAAGTGCCCAAATGCCACTTGTCGATATCGTCCCGGTTAAAAACGAACCGTTGCCTGAGGTGCCGAAAACTTTTTGGAACAATTTGATACCCATACTGGCCATAACAGCATTTTTAATGAGCATAGCTGCTTTTATCACCGTGATGGGTGTTGAATCAAAAAATAAAAGAACCAACGACCTGGTCACCGCCATCAATAAGGCCAAGATCGTTTCGAACGGTCAAATAAATGACATTGGTCTTCGTTTAGAAAATGAGACCAAAGATTTAAAAGAGCAGATTGACCATGTGTCTTCAAACAGCAGGGACGATTACGATAAACTTAAAGAAGCCATTATTGATGATAAGCAACAAATAGCTTTTTTAAATGATGAGTCAAAGAAAATCAATCAAAAGATTGAAACCATTTCTATTTCCATGACGCAGGCTGCCAGTCAGGTGAAAGATAAGACGATTCCCACCGGTGGGAATTAAAAGAAAATAAGGAAATATTATGGGAAAAATAAGTGACGCCCTGCAAAAAGCAGCTAAGGCTCGCATCGAGCGTCTTGATAAGGTCATTAAAATCCAGGAACAAAAGCAAATAGTGGCCCGCAAAATGAAAGAGTCCAAAGTGGACGCCCGGCTGGTCCCTTATTTTGATCCTAAATCACTGGTATCGGAACAATATAAAAGTTTAGCGACTAATTTGCTATCAATCAATAAGGGAAAACCACCGCGCGTTATAGCGATTACCAGCTCTATCCCGACAGAAGGCAAATCAGTGACTGCTCTTAATCTAGCAATCACATTGTCGCATGCCATACACAAGCCCAAGGTCCTGTTGATAGATGCCGATATGCGTAAAGGAAAAATCATCAAGTATTTAGGCGTGAAAGAGAATAAAGGCTTGAGTGAATATTTAAGAGACCAGGCCTCATTGGAAGATATTATTTTCCAGATCGATATCGATCACTTAAGTTTTATTTCCTGCGGCCAGGTACCATCTCATCCCGCAGACCTTTTAGCTTCATCCAAAATGACTGATCTTTTAAGACAACTGCGTTCTCAATATGAATACATATTGATTGATACACCACCTGTAATGCCTGTCACAGATGCTGTGGTTGTAGGTACCTATGTTGATGGGGTATTATTGGTCATTAAGGCCG
>CAYZLU010000497.1:0-1886 GCA_964479285.1 uncultured Planctomycetales bacterium
AAGGCCAGATCCAATCAAGATTATGCTGGATGGCCAAACTATTGATCAAACCACGTGCATGCAATACAACGCCCGAACGTATTAATTCAGTCGGAGCTGCTACCTCTGAGGGTTGCGCGAAATTCTGCAATTGGGACAGGAGTTTAATGGGGTCTAAGAAACCCTGCCTGCGTGCGGCATTTTTAATCAAAAATCTCCAAGGAAACCATTTCCACCACCTGAAACGACTCTCTTCTTTAAATCTATTAAATTGTGTTCCTCTAAAAACCCACCATTTAAAGCAGGCAAAGGTGAATAACCCTGTAAATGACGTGGCAATAATAAAAGCCACGAAAACTTCCCCAGGCCAGAGGCTTAGGACGCAATGGTTGATTAAAACATCAATTACTAAAGCTGAAGAATTAATGAACGCATAACGAATGGCTTCGGTGAGTGAAGGTTTATTGTTCTTAAATATCCAGTATTTACAAAGAAAATATCCAATAATGCTTGCGGATGTAAACGAGATTCCCTTAGCTAAGCTATATGGCAAAAAATGAAACAAAACAAAATAAATACCATAGTCCATTGCATCGACAATAGTCCCCGCCATACAAAACCTGATAATTTTATTTTTTTCTTTCGTATCAATTTTCAGGAAATTCCTCAATTTATCATTCATTCACCACAGCATCATTATCCACAATGCTGACTATTGTACTTTTCGACGGAGGTAAAACATAATATTGAATGGTCACGGAATCCGACCTTCCGATATCCATAAGCCCGATATTACGCGTCTGCTGTGTAATAACCGCCTTGTCCGGAACAACAAACGCCATTTGCTGTTGACCATCTGTTTGTATGGAAATGGTATTACCAACAAAGTCAGTGCTCATTACTGTTCCCTTGATGGTTTTTATCGGATGATTTTCTGGTTTTTCCTGACAATACGCCATTGAAACCATTAAAACGCTCATTACTAAAGAGAAAATAATTTTATACTCATACATACTTACCTCATTTGCTTGCTTTCTTTGCATGTTTGCTCAAATTTTTCCCTTTTTCTTCTATTTCCGACGTTAACTTTATGAGTATATTTTAGACATATATGTCAATGGATCAATTGTACCGTGGTATAATATCCCTCTCGGTAAGATCAAGGCTAAAAATCATTGACAAAGGGACTTATATTGGACTTTTGCATGTCAATATCAGATGGTAAAGGATTTAATCGATGTGAAGCTTTATAGAAATTTTCTGATCTGATGCAATCTTTATCCACAGAATTCATTTCAGCTTCCACTGTCTTTTGTGCTTCAAACCAATCATCCCAATCACGCCCCAATTTGAACCCTCTTTTCACATATAACTCATAAGCCTTCTTTTCTACATTGTACGTAAAATTATTTGCATCGATGATCTTATTGCCACCCGGTACCGCTTGCAGCACTCCCTCACTGCTTTCTAATGACCTTTTAAATCGTTGTAAAGTACTTTCGGTTACGACCTTAAACTTTCTTTCATTTTTTGCCATTATAACCTCCCTTAATGAAATTACTTATGCCATGATTTCCACATTTACCGGACGTCTTTCCATATCCCAATGATCACCATCCTCTATTTCATTCTCTATTGCCCAAATCAAGTCAAGGGGCTGAAATGGTTTCTTAATGTGTCTTTTTATGCCGCAAAAATGCAAGAGCCAACGAAATTCATCTTTGTAAGACTCTGACATTGCTATAATCGGTACTTTGTTTGTTTCAAAGACCTGGTTGATCGCATGCGTAAGCTCAAATCCGCTTTTTCTAGGCATTCTTAATTCCATCAATATAATATCCGGCTTATTCTCCATGACGGCATCTACAGCCAATAATGGGTCTATAACAGGGACCGGGGTATAGCCA
>CAYZLU010000498.1:0-1885 GCA_964479285.1 uncultured Planctomycetales bacterium
AAATCATTTTATCCATGACAAAACAAAAATTCATCTCATCATTCTCAACCGGACAAATCCCCCCATATCCACCAAGAAAAGTGAATAATATTGTCGTTTCTTTAAAATCATTGCATGGGGATTTAAAATGAAGATGTGTCTTAAAGCCCAAATAGGAGTGATCTCTGCCCAGACGCTTGTATTCTTTCGAATGATCATGTTTTCCAGTAGCTATGAATAAATGCTTCGCGTAAAAGTCATTTTCGCTTGTTTGAATCTTAAAAATCCCTTTTTCCTCTTCGTGGTAGCTTCTCATACAGACACCACGAAAAATATCTGCACCCGCATCTTTAGCATTATTTAATAGCTCTTCATCAAGCTTATAACGCGATATTCCCCTGCCTGGAAAAGGAAATGTGAAACCAGTATTTGATCGTGGTGAAAACAGCTGAAAATATTTAATGACAGGAGCATCGAGGTTTAGAAAAATCCCCATCTCATTTAAATACTCAATAGATTCGAAACTTAAGAATTCCCCACATACTTTATGGTGAGGCCCTTGAGTTTTCTCCAAAAGTGCCACTCTTTTCCCAAGTCTTGACAGATGATACGCCGCGGTTGATCCGGCTACTCCTCCACCGATCACCAGACATTCATATACATTTTTCATATCGAATTCCATAACGAAAATTGGGATACCAAGAAATCTTGATATGCTTTAAATCGATTCCTGCTTGATTCAAAAGATTGATCCATTCATGGTATCGAAAACTGCGAGCAACGGATAATGGCGCATCATGGCAAATCAAATGATTAAAACCAAACAGCTTGTTAAGAAATTTAATAAAATAGTACGCGAATTTATGCCGATGGAGATCGGAAATAAACCATCCCATTCGTGAGTGGTCACACATCCATTGCATCAGTCTCACAATCTCCTCATCAGTTAAATGGTGCATTGTTAATGAATTAATGATCAAATCGTATGATTCATTTGTATTATTAACCAAAATATCACCGTGTTTAAAATGAATACTGGGAGATGTTAATTCAATAGCTGCAGAAATTACTTCACGATTGAGGTCAACCCCTGTTAATTCTATCGAAAAATTCCTTTGTCTCGCGTAATCATCAATGAGCCTAAGGGTCTCCCCATCTCCACAACCAAAATCCAAAATCTTTATTTTTCTTTTTTCTCCATATTTTGCCAAAAAATATCCGACAGCACTCATTGTCGGCCAATATCCTAAAGTATAAACATTTATACTCTTTACCTGGTTAAAGGTTTGTCGTAATGTCCATGCATCCACATGAGGGTCATCTATACATTCCTTTGCATTGCTCCGATGATTTAATTTCTGCATATTTCTTTCCAATTCTAAGAACGCACAAACCTACTCCCCTTCAAAAACACAAAAAAATACCATTTTATTTATTATGAAAACTCTATTCTGAGGATTGGAAGAAAAAAAACAATTATACCAAGGTATAATAGACTTACGGGTTAGTTTGAAAGATTGCGACTTCATTCCCCTATTAGTTGGTTGCATAACGAAATACCTTATCTTAAGAAATTCTTCTTTTATGATGAACATCTTTTCCGGTTAATAGTTTCCGGAAATTTTTAAGACTGTAATAAGGCGTGTCTGCTACAACTGCATTGACAAAGGAAGCTGGAATAGAACCGGCAGTATCAGTATGTTGCTGGAAAGTCATTTCAGTTTTTCCTTGAGATAAAGATTTAAAACTCCACAAGGATTCTATGGATTCTACGCGTATCATGCCCTTGACAAATGGAAGCCTGTTAGGAAGAGCCGTTAAAGTGTAACTTATTACTCCAGGAGTAGTTTCTTTGGTTCTAGTCCGACTAAAAACAAAATCTCTGGGGGCAACAGGCCAAGGCAAA
>CAYZLU010000499.1:0-1878 GCA_964479285.1 uncultured Planctomycetales bacterium
CTCAATGAGATCGAAATAGAACGCGATGGTTTAAAACTTAAGCTTAGAAAATCAGCCGAGGGGGTGGTCATGGCAGCGCCAACCCATTATGCCGTGGAATCTCTTCCGGCACCCAAGGCCGCATCATTCGTAAGCCCCACTGTTTCTCCAGCCTCAGAATCATCTAAAAACAGCAAGGATATCAAATCACCCATGGTAGGCACCTTCTATCGTTCTCCTTCACCTGAAGCTGAATCTTTTGTTGAAGTTGGGCAAACGGTTGAAATAGGCCAAGTGGTTTGTATTGTCGAAGCCATGAAGCTCATGAACGAGATCAAATCTGAAGTGCGTGGCAAGGTCCTCGAAGTGGCCGTACAAAATGCGGAGCCGGTGGAATTCGGACAGACCCTGTTTATTGTCGAACCGCTATGATCCTGAATGTCTAATAATGATATTTGAGGTGGCGGTTCCTTTTTTGAATCAAATTTATTAAGTATTTAGAAGGCGTTCTTTATGTTCTCTAAAATCCTGATTGCCAACCGCGGTGAAATTGCTTTACGGGTCATTCGTGCCTGCAAAGAAATGGGTATACGCACTGTCGCGGTTTATTCCGAAGCAGACCGTAATTCTTTGCACGTTCGTTTTGCCGATGAAGCGGTATGCATTGGCAAGGCTTCCAGTAAAGAAAGTTATCTTAATATTCCAGCCATTGTTTCTGCTGCAGAAATAACTGATGTGGCTGCGATCCATCCCGGCTATGGTTTTTTGTCTGAAAACGCGCATTTTGCCGAAATTTGCGAATCCTGCCATATCAAATTTATCGGCCCTTCACCGGAAAGCATACGCAAGATGGGCGATAAAATTGTTGCCAAAGAAACGGTCAGAAAAATAGGCGTGCCATTGACC
This sequence comes from uncultured Planctomycetales bacterium, assembly GCA_964479285.1. Classification (GTDB taxonomy): domain Bacteria; phylum Omnitrophota; class Gorgyraeia; order Zapsychrales; family Fredricksoniimonadaceae; genus JABDGZ01. The sequence continues at coordinate 886 of CAYZLU010000499.1, forward strand.
CCTGGGAGCAACGGCATCATCAAGACCCAGGAAGAAGCATTGAGTGTGGCCCAAAAGATCAAATATCCTGTGATCATCAAAGCCGTGGCTGGCGGCGGGGGCAAGGGAATGCGCGTTTGCCACAATGATGTGACCTTGATCAATTCATTTAAAATGGCCCAAACCGAGGCAGAAGCCAATTTCGGGCTTGGGGATGTTTATATAGAGAAATACATTGAAGGACCTCGCCATGTAGAGTTTCAAATTGTGGCGGATGAGCATGGTAATGTGGTCCATCTGGGTGAACGTGATTGTTCTGTGCAACGGCGCCATCAAAAATTATTAGAAGAATCACCTTCACCGGCTTTGGACGCTAATTTGCGTAAGAAAATGGGGGAAGCCGCGGTCAAGGCCGCCAAGTCTGTTAATTACCACGGTGTGGGCACCATTGAATTTTTATTGGACATGCACAATAATTTTTATTTTATGGAAATGAATACCCGTATCCAGGTCGAACATCCGGTCACGGAGATGGTCACGGGCATTGACTTGATCAAAGAGCAGATCAAAATCGCCATGGGCCAGAAGTTAAAATTAAAACAGGAAGAAATCAAATTTCGCGGGGTGTCTATTGAATGCCGCATCAACGCCGAAGATCCTTATAATAATTTCATCCCAAGTCCCGGTAAAATCGTGGAGTTAAACCTGCCCGGGGGGCCGGGGGTCCGCATAGATACCCATATTTATCCGGGTTACACCATAAGCCCGTATTATGATTCAATGGTGGCTAAATTGATCGTCCATGGTAAAGACCGTAATGAAGCCGTACGTATCATGCGCCGGGCCTTGGATGAATTTTATATTTCACCTATCAAGACCACCATTCCATTGCACATGGAAATCCTTCATCATCCGACATTTTTGGAAGGCAAGACAACAACGCATTTTCTCGAAAAAATGATGAAGAATGAATAGAGGAGGGGAATTCAATGCGCCGAGACAACACCGTTGATT
>CAYZLU010000500.1:0-1856 GCA_964479285.1 uncultured Planctomycetales bacterium
GATCAAGACGCCTATAGGGTTTTTGGACCATATGCTGGAGCTGTTTGCTTTTCATGGTTATTTTGATCTGGATTTAACGGTGACAGGGGATACGCATATTGATGTGCATCATACCAATGAGGACATAGGTATTGTTTTGGGGAAGGTATTTAAAAAAGCCCTGGGCGAAGAAAAAGCTGGGATCAAACGTTTCGGCCATGCATACGCGCCGATGGAGGCGACTATTGGTTGTTGCGTTATTGATATTTCGGGTAGAGGTTTTTTTAAATTTAATTCTGAAGGCCCAATGCCTGTTCAAAAGGGTACAGACGGGTACGAATTTTCCCATTTCGAACATTTCATGGAAAGTTTTGCCCACAATTTAGGGGCAACGCTCAGTTTTACTTTGCAAAATCCCAGTAATGATTTGCACACAAATCTTGAGACGATGTTCAAATCCCTAGGCATGGCTCTAGATCAAGCGACGACCATCGACCATCGACGTGAAGGTCAAGTTCCCTCAACCAAAGGGATCATTGATTAGACCGTTTCTTCTTGGGCTTTAGAGATTAAAAGTATTGACCACAATGAGATATTTAGAAACGGTCTAAAATATGATAGCAATCATTGATTATGGTATGGGGAATTTGCGCAGTGTGCATAAAGCGTTTGAAGCGGTGGGTGCCCAGGTGCTGGTGACTAATTAGGTTGTAGACATTTTAAAAGCAGATAAAGTGGTTTTGCCAGGTGTCGGGGCCATGGGGCCAGCTATCCAGAAATTGCAGGAACTGGCATTGACCGGCCCTCTTCGAAAGGTCATCCAGGAAGGAAAACCATTTTTGGGCATTTGCTTAGGGATGCAATTATTATTTGAGAGAAGTTCTGAAGGCGGTTTTGCAGAGGGTCTTAAAATCCTGAAAGGCAACGTTGAACGTTTTACTGGTTTGAAGGTCCCTCACATGGGTTGGAACCAGGTCAAGGTCCAGCCATCTGGCCAGCAAATGTTCAAAGGTCTTTCGTTCGGGGAAAACGTATATTTTTGCCATTCCTATTTTGTAAAGCCCCAAGATCCTTCCATTGTTTCAAGTCTCACTGATTATGGGGTCGATTTTGCCTCCGCTGTTGTCCGTGACAATATTTGGGGCGTACAGTTTCATCCGGAAAAAAGCCAAAAAGTTGGATTACAAATTTTGAAGAATTTTGGAGATCTATGATCCTTATCCCTGCCATTGATATCAGGAACGGGCAGGTGGTGCGCTTGTCTCAGGGTAATTTTGATAAACAGACAGACTACGATCAGCTTCCTTTAATAGCGGCAAAACGCTGGTGCGATATGGGGGCCCGATGGCTGCATCTGGTGGATTTGGATGGGGCTAAAAATGGGGTCATGAGTAATAAGGACCATATTATTTATATTGCTGAAAAATTCGATGTTTCTGTGCAGGCAGGTGGTGGCATCAGGGATGAGAAGACGGTGGAAGATTTGATCAAGGCCGGGGTCAAACGGGTAATTTTAGGGACAAAGGCCATCGAAGACCAGCAGTTCCTAAAAAAGATGCTGGCCCTTTATGGTGAGAAAATTTGCGTCAGCCTGGACTGCTCGGATGGTTTTGTGACAGGACATGGATGGGTCTCTGTGACCAATATTAAAGCCGTTGATTTGGCCCTCGAATTAGAAGCCATGGGATTGCAATGGATGGTATATACGGACATTGCCCGTGATGGTGTTTTAGCAGGCCCTAATTTTGACCAGATTCAGACGATGCTAAAGACAGTCAAGAAATTGAATTTAATTGCCTCCGGCGGCATTACCACCTTGGAAGATGTTAAGAAATTGTCGACAATGAAAGGTGTTGCCGCGGCCATTACAGGAAAGG
>CAYZLU010000501.1:0-1845 GCA_964479285.1 uncultured Planctomycetales bacterium
CGGTTTAAACCTTCAGCTATCAATGCCAGTCAAGTCCAGGATTTTCTTAAGAATGTGGGATTATATGTGACTGGTCAATCGCCGAATGGGGCGATCCTGCACGTGACAGGGACAGTTAAGGCCGTCGAGGATGCCCTTAATCTGAGTATCAATGATTATCAAAATGCTGATGGGACAGTATTTTTTGCTCCGGCTAATGATCCTAGCATCCCCGCACCCTTGGCAGGGAAGGTGCTGGCCATCGCTGGTCTGGATAATCTCCCTAAGTTTATGGCCCATAGCCACCCGGGCGTCTTACCTATGGCCATTGGTTCAGGGCCAGGGGGATATCTGGCCCCTAATGATGTGAAGAACGCGTACAATCTAAACTCTGTTCCTGCTAATGGGTCGGGGCAAAACATAGCCCTTTTTGAATTAGATGGATATTCAAGTCAAGATATAACAGCTTATGAAGCGAAATTTGGCCTTCCTAATGTTCCTTTGCAGAATGTCCTTGTTGATGGGTTTAATGGAGTGCCGAACTATAATATTAAAACCGGTGCTGCCAGTGAAGTGACCCTGGATATAGAATTGTTGACAGCCTTCGCCCCAGGTGCCAGTGAAATTTATGTTTATGAAACAAGCTGGTATACGGCCAATTCCTGGAACGATGAGTGGTCCAGGATCGCTGCAGATGACATAGCGAAAATCGTCAGTTGTTCCTACGGCCTTACAGAACAAGATGCGGTGCTTTTAAATTTTGATGACCAGATTTTTCAACAAATGGCAGCCCAGGGGCAAGCTGTGTTTGTATCATCTGGTGATAGCGGTGCTTTTGCTTCCGGTGGTTCAGCATTAGCTGTGGAGGAGCCTGCTTCCGAGCCCTATGTCACAGCAGTGGGCATCAGTAAGCTGACAACGAATGCCGACGGGACCTATAATAGTGAAATTGCTTCTCTTGACGGTGGCGGCGGGGTGAGTTCTTTTTGGTCAATCCCTTCCTATCAAACAACGGCCGCTTTGCAGGCTGTCTCAGCGGCTAAAGTATCGACGGCAATGCGTAATCTGCCGGATGTTGCGCTGACAGCTGACCCGTCAACTTTATATTCTTTTTATATTAATGGTGGTTGGGTGGGCATGTGGGGTTCAAGTTTATCAGCCCCTATCTGGGCTGCATTTATTTCTCGTGTCAACCAGGGATTGGGTGCCAAAGCACCTATTGGTTTTGTCAATACTGCGCTTTATCAACTGGCGCAAAACAGCAGCAATTATGCGAGAGATTTTCACGATATAAGCACAGGCAATAACGGCTATTATCCGGCGGAGCCTGGTTTTGATGATGCCACGGGCCTTGGTTCTTTTAATGGCCTTAATTTGTACAATGATCTGGTCAATAACGGGGTGCCTGCGGCACCAGCCAATCTTACCGCCACCGCAGGGAACTCCCAGGTGGCATTATCTTGGGTGTTGTCAGCAGGGGCCGCGTCATACAATGTCAAAAGGTCAACTGTCTCAGGAGGGCCGTACACAACGATTTCCAGCCCTAACTACACCAGCACCAGTTATGTTGACAATACGGCTGTGGGCGGCATTACTTATTATTACGTGGTGTCCGGTGTCAATTTGGTAGGGGAAGGCCCGAATTCCCCGGAGGTCAACGCAAGGCCAATATCGCCGCTACCGCCAGCGCCTGCCGGTCTTACGGCTGCTACGGGCAATGCCCAGGTGTCATTATCATGGGCAGCGACCGTGGGGGCCGCGTCATACAATGTCAAAAGGTCAACTGTCTCAGGAGGGCAGTACACAACGATTTCCAGCCCTATCAGCCTTAATTACGTTGACACAACGCCAGTCAATGGCACTGTT
>CAYZLU010000502.1:0-1843 GCA_964479285.1 uncultured Planctomycetales bacterium
CCCATTGGACAATGCGTAATTCTATCTTGATACCTTTGGTAGAAATCCCGAAATGGTTACGGGTGGGAAGAATTAACTGGACTATACACCCGTCAGGTGTTTGGCCATCAGAGAACAATAAAGATTTCCGCTGCTGTGCCAAAGAGACTTTCCGTGGCACCATGGGACCGCGGGAAACATAAAGCAAAGAAGCGACAGCATGTTTGCATAACTTTCCCCAATCGTAAGGGCAAGTGCATTCTCCATGGGGTTCTCTCTTTCCAGCAAAATAAATCTTAACTTGATAAGGAGCGGCCCGGCTTCCCTGCACGTGGGCAAACAATATGCCGTCTTTTAACTCACAATCCATCACCTTGCCGTCAGCAAGGTATTCCACTCCTCGTTCAAAGACCTTCCTATCTACCAAGGATTGGATGTACTCGGGCGTCATGCGCATATAAAAGTTGAAACTCTAAATCCTAAATTCTAAACCCTAAACAATGACCAAAATTCTAAACTCTAATATCAAAACTGTTTTGATTCTTGAATTTTTGGTTATTCGAATTTATTTAGATTTTAGAGTTTAGTATTTAGAGTTTCTATTCCGGAGAAATTCCTATGAGTTAGACATTTACTAAAAATATTTAAGAACGATACTCCGCAAATAGATCCGTGGATAAATAGCGTTCACCGGTGGAAGGAATGATGGCCACAATGAGTTTTCCCTTGTTTTCGGCACGCTGTGCCACCTTTAGCGCCGCTGTCACGGCCGCTCCTGACGAAATGCCGCAGAGAATACCTTCCTCACGGATCAATCGTTTGGCCATGGCAAAGGACTCGTCATTAGTGACCTGGATGATTTCATCAATGAGTTTTACGTCCACGATGCTGGGAATAAAGCCTGCTCCCAGACCTTGTATTTTATGAGGTCCAGGCTGGCCACCGGACAATACCGGTGAAGCTGCCGGTTCGACAGCTATGGCTTTAAAGGAAGGTTTGCGCGGCTTGATCACCTGGGCCACCCCTGTGATGGTCCCGCCTGTGCCTACCCCTGAAATCAATATATCTACTTTACCATCGGTGTCACGCCAGATCTCTTCTGCGGTGGTCAGGCGGTGTATTTCTACGTTTGCCGGATTATCGAATTGCTGAGGCATAAAATATTTTTCAGGGTCAGAATCCAATATCTCTTTTGCTCTCTTGATGGCCCCCTTCATGCCTTCCGGCCCCGGTGTTAATATCAACTCTGCCCCTAAAGCGCGCAACAAGGCCCTGCGTTCCAAACTCATGGTTTCAGGCATTGTCAACATCAACTTATATTCTTTAACAGCACAGACAAATGCCAAGGCAATGCCTGTGTTACCTGACGTAGGTTCCACAATCACTGTGTTCGGTTTAATCTTTCCGGCTTTCTCGGCAGCACGGACCATATTAAAACCAATACTGTCTTTGACAGAACCTAATGGGTTATAAAATTCCAATTTCGCAACGACTGTCGCGTGACAACCCTGGGTGACTTTATTAAGCTTTACCAAAGGGGTATTGCCGATCAAATCTGTGATGTCATTGGCGATTTTCATGGATTGTCCCTCTCCTTCTTTAGTTTTATCAAAGTTTCGGCCTTTTCTTTAAATAAACCATCAAGAGCGTAATTGCCGACGGCGTGACACCGGAAATACGGTTGGCCTGACCCAAGGTAATAGGATTGAAACGGTTTAGCTTTTCCACAATTTCCTTTGAGAGTCCAGGAATACCATTGAAATCAAACCCTTCCGGTATACGGATATATTCGATATGACGGAACTTCTCAACTTCTTTGCGCTGACGATGGATAAAGCCTTCATATTTGATCTCATATTCGACC
>CAYZLU010000503.1:0-1827 GCA_964479285.1 uncultured Planctomycetales bacterium
TTATTGGAGAATGTTGGCAAAATATCTTCGTCGGGACATTCAAAGAGAGCGTGAACGTTTGCCTAGATTAACGCCTGTTGCAGAGATGACAGCAGGTGAGAAATTGTTTGACGCGAAACAGGCCCTGCCAATCTTGGAGAGGATTACCGATTTACAAGGAAAACAGGTAGGAATTCAGTTCGATAAACTTTTTGTTGGGACCAATAATAAGACGGGAGATTCTTTTATTAGGCGAGGGGTCGTGTCTATCAAGGTCCGTAATGGGTGGAATAATGATAGGTTTAGTGTGGACCTAACCTTTGGTGCGGGAAGAAACAGCGAGGTCTCTTTGGATTTTGATAGACCGGATGATAAGTTTATTTTTGCCTCAGATAGCCTGCCGGTTGAAGTTGGGCCTTTAGATATGGCAATGACGGTACGCCAGTTTCTTTTAATGGCGGGATCCACAGCGTGGGCAATATCGTTCGCAGGTTGCTCGAGGTTTTCTCCACCCAAGGATCTTCCGACAGATATCGATCAAGGTTATGAAATTCAAATTGATGCGACCCATCATACAATAACAAGGCTGCACCCACTTAGTCCTGAAGAAAACAAGCAATTGCAAGAATCAGCAGAGCGACTAAAGAAAAGTGTACTTGGATCTAGACCCAAAAATGGCGCACCGTTTTGGGATTTCCATGTGCCTGGGGGACCCAACGATAAAGCCATGAAAACAGAATACGGCGGTATCGATTTTAATGCCGCGAACCTGCATTTGCATATTAAGCGTGACGGCCATGGTGTGCCTTTGCCGATGGCCCAGCAAGACATGGCCCAGTTAAGCGCCATTGACGGACTGGAACCTGTGATCCTATCCATCCAACCCGCGATGGGTTCACCCTTGTTAGTACAGCTTCGGCTTTCAGGGGTACCGGGACAGGTCAAAATTTAAAAAGTATTATTTTAAAGTCATCGCAAATGAAATTAGAATTGCGTTACAGTTTTGTAACGCCATTCTAATTAGAGAACTTATGACCTTGGGTTATTGGAAGCTCGAGTAAACATAGTGATTTTATGGTAGAAAAAATTATATTAGCAGTAGTCATCGAACACACTCACAGTTCCTGGTCCCCTGAGGATGAGGCCGCTGAGATGCGGCAGCTTATCACTAGCTGCGGCGGAGAGATTGTGCATGCGGTTTTTTGCAAGACCATGCCTCCCACCGCTTCGCATATGCTCACCAAGGGCAAGGTCGAGGAGATTGCGGCTTTGTGCCAGGCCGGCGGCATTGATGCGGTCATTGTCAGCTGCGATCTTAAAGGCACCCAGCAGCGCAATCTTGAAACGGATTTTGGTGTCAAGACCCTGGACCGTACCCAGGTCATCCTCGATATTTTTGCCAGGCGTGCCACGTCCCAGGAAGGCAAGATGCAGGTAGAATTGGCGCAACTGCAATACAGGCTGCCCAGGCTGACCGGGCATGGAGAAGAAATGTCCCGTTTAGGCGGCGGCATCGGCACCTCCGGCCCCGGCGAGACCAAGCTTGAGATTGACCGTCGGCGTATCGGGGAGCGCATCACCAGATTAAAAAAAGACCTTAAAGATGTTACCCAAAGCCGTCAGGTCAAACGCAAAAAACGCCAGGACCAAAAGATACCGACCGTGGCATTAGTCGGATACACCAATGCCGGCAAATCGACCCTGTTAAACACTTTGACAGAGGCGGATACCCTCGTACGGGACGGTCTTTTTACGACCCTGGATTCCCTATCCCGTCAGGCATTATTGCCTAACCATCTCAAGGTGGTTTTTTCCGATACGGTTGGGTTTATGCACGCTTTGCCACAT
>CAYZLU010000504.1:0-1827 GCA_964479285.1 uncultured Planctomycetales bacterium
CCTCTGCTTCTCTATCTTTTTCTTCTTGTATTTGAGCCGCTTTTTTCTGATGCCCCTGCCAAGCGACAGAGACCTCGTTCTCAATTAATGTAAACGGACCGATGACTGTTTTATCTTGCCCTTTCTGTAGGTTAGTAACCTCGTTTTGTTGTTCTTCCCCCTTTTTAGGAGGAGCTATTTGAAATTTAGCTTGATCTACATATTGTTTAGATTGGGCCGCCGGGGTATGAATTAACTCAGGTGGATTCACATTCTCAGGCGGAAGAAAATGTACAGGAGACGTTACTGGTTCCTGGACTTATACTATCATATTTCCCAATTGTCGTTCAATTCCTAGAAAGTTTGTATCAGTTCCTAAACCAAATGTTCTACCCACCTCATCGAACATAGTAAGGGCTGATTGAAGATCATATCCTTTTTCCGTGGTTGAAGCTGTTACTTGATTTTCTCCTGGATCTTGCGTTGGCGCAGGTGTTAAATTTAAATCCTTCACTGGATCCGGAGATTTAGCCACATAGAATGCTAAAGATGGATTCTGATCATACCCAGGAACCTGCATTTGTACAGATGCTGTTGGTAGTTGGTCATTCAGTTGGTCCTGTGCTTGTGCTTGCGCAGCAGCTGGCATAATGAAACCACCTGTAAGAGTCGCAAGCATGACCAAGGTAGAAAACCAACGCCCTGCTCCTGAAACTTGACGAGAGACCCCAGCTAGAAACCTTTCCCGGGTTGATTTTGATAATTGAGCAAGATCACCGTAAATTTTTACCTTCGTCACATCAACCGGTTCTTCCCCTCCTGAGAAATATTTCCTGGGGATTGCCTGGCCCTCAGGCGTCATGTCTTCTTTAATATAATTAAATACACCTTTCTTATAGGCCTTTAAATACTGCTTAAAAATCTTTTCCGTTGCCTGAGGATCATTCACTTTCTGGCCTCCCACCCTGGACTTGTCCGCAAAGACCTGCCCTAATAATCCCTGCCTTAACGTCTTTTTAAACCAGGTGGCCATGATCTCAGCCCCATAAGCCTGGCGCACGGTGGCAAAACTTTTTCCCTCATTGACTTCCTTTTCTATGGCAGGGATGATGATTTGTCGCACGACATCTGAGGCCATCTTGGTCCTCGCATCCAAGGTTTCATCTGTCTTGACCGCTTGAAGGCTGCCAAACATCTCTTTATTTTTTTCAATGGCCATGTAATCTTGCTCCAACATGACCTTCAGATGGCTATCTACTAAAAAAGCCGTATCACCCTTTTGGTAAATATCAGCCTTGTCAGCCATGATCCAGACTTTATTAAAGGTATTAACACTGATATTGGTGGTCCCAAATCGGGCCTGGGCTTGGCTGTACACCTTGTTCCAAAAAGCCTGTCCTAACCCATCTTCAGGGTATATTAAAGAGGCTGTTAACTGCTTGAGGACATAATCTTGTGCTAAAAGGTCCCTGCCCATTTCTGTTTGACCAAAAACTTCGGGGATGATGCGTTTGGATTCATAGGGAGAAAGATTGACCCACATCTCCTTGTTAGGCATGGCCAAGGATACCAGAAAATATTTAATGATTTTATCAAATTCCTCTTTCTTGACCTCGTCAGACAGAGGTGTCTGTCCCTGGTCCATGATAAAATTAAACCTAAACGGGTCTTTGAGATCCACCTTAAGCCCCACCATCTGGGGAGGTTCAAAATGACGGGTGACGTGGACCATTTCACCTGGAGGAGGCATGAAAAATTCCACCTGGGCATAACTTGGCCGTTCAGGAAGCATTATAATGAACGCAACCAACACAGTAAAAACAACAAAACGAAATACCGGTGTCTTAG
>CAYZLU010000505.1:0-1822 GCA_964479285.1 uncultured Planctomycetales bacterium
TAAATCGCCCGCAGGTATTCAAAGATTGGTCTAGACAAAGGGTACCACTTAACAATCCCCAAAAGCCTTTAGAATTTCAATTCATTGTTGATACAGGCAAGGGTCCTCAAGACACTGCGTCAGTTAAAGATCAGGCTAATCAATTAGTGAAATATTTTCTGGCAGGACTGACCATCCCTGAAGGTGATTTATGGGTCAATTTAAGCCCTTATGAGAAGAATAGGATGGTTCCAGAGGCGCTTGGCCAAACAGATTTGGGCCGTGATTTATTAGCCCAGGATTATATCCTCAAGCAATTGACTGCATCGTTAATCTATCCAGAAAAAGATTTAGGAAAAGATTTTTGGAATAGGGTATACGCGAAGGCCCAGCAGAAATTTGGGTCGACTAATGTACCAGTAAACACCTTTAATAAGGTATGGATACTCCCCAATGAAGCTCAAGTCTTTGAAAACGTCAATGCCGCTTATGTGACCAAATCAACGTTAAGGGTGATGTTGGATGAAGACTACTTAGCCAAACAGAAACATCAGGCGGTACAAGCCGCAAGTATTTCGTCCCAAATAGTTCGGCAAATCGTGCTTCCTGAAATAGAAAAGGAAGTCAACACAGGCAAAAACTTTGCCCCGTTACGCCAAATCTATCAAGCGTTGATCCTAGCTAAATGGTACAAGGAAACCATCCAAAACGGTCTTTTAGATGCAGTTTACACCAATAAGAAGAAGATTGCTGGTGTCAATGTCAATGACCCACAAGTAAAGGAAGAAATCTACCAACGTTATCTCAAGGCCTACAGAAAAGGTGCGTTTAACTATATTAAAGAAGATTCAACTCCTGATGGGCAAGTCGTGCCGAGGAAGTATTTTTCGGGGGGGATCACTCATTTTGGGGATTTTAATTTGGATCCTACGGGCAGATCATCTGATATTCAAGGTGCTGATGAGGCGATGATATCAATAAGAGTCATTTTAAATAGAATTGAATTCACATTCGATTCTGAAATGGTTAATAGTGTGGTAGGAAATCTCAATTTAGATTCTAGGGTCATTCAACTTATTAGGGATAATTGGAATGAATTAAAAAAATCTTTTTATACTCAAAAAGCTATACATAAGTTGGTTCATAAAATTACCAATGTTCCTAATGGTAAAGGTTTGATTTTTCCTATCGATCAAGTTGATTCAGATACGATTGTATTTACAGGAAAAATAAATGACCCGACTCCTATTTTACAAGGAGATTATTCCCAGCCCGGAATTAATATAAACTTCAACCCGGGAGACTGGTTTAATTCTTATACCCAAACCGAATACGTTGAAAAGGCAGAGTTGAATGTTAAAGAAATGAGAAGATTTTTGATAGGACTCACTAGGGAAAATGTTGAACAGAAAATTCGGGAGAAAATATTAGAACGAGCCATGCTGCAGAAAGATGCAGCGATGTTTGGCACAGCAAAAAGCAATCTAGATTTAGCAACATTTGCACAGGTTCCATTGAAAACAGTCGAAATATATCAAAGAGTTGGGTTGAGTTCACTTTTAATGCCATTAAATTTAAGAGCAAGTGCAGATGCAGCGGATATTAGTGATGCTGTGCGAGAAATAAAAAACCATCCCGGGATGTTCACAGTTGGAATGATAATAGAAGATATGGCAATGTTGAATGAAATTTTGCAATCGGCTTCAAATAACCCGTATTTGACTTCTACTTTGGTTGGTGGAGGCATTGGTTTATTAAGCCGAACAAATTCAAAAGCTAGAAGTGTGTTTTTGGGGATAGGAATACTTTCAATTTTGATGGGTGGAATTGGGTGGGCATATGG
>CAYZLU010000506.1:0-1816 GCA_964479285.1 uncultured Planctomycetales bacterium
CATCGATTAATTCATTATATGTCGTACCCCTCGGCATAAGATATGGCGCCAATACTTCCGTTAACATTTCTCTCGCATTTTCGGGCCTGAGAATATTTCTTTTCATAAGACTTACTAATCTATCATTAACACCATAAAGAAATAAAAAATCTCGATTGTTGTCCGGATCCAATCGGCGTCCAAAACATTGTTGCATAGCAAATTGAATATCATCAACAAATCTGTTGTCAAAAGAAGAAGCGCTTCTTATATCTCTATTTCGTTTAGCTGGGGCTGCATCAGAAATGTCCTGGACACGGGTACCATCAAAATTAAAGATTGACTCCCCGCCCGTCATAGCACGATCACCGCCATGAGCTTTTAGATATATTTGAAAACCTTTAGGATCAAATTCTGGCCCCATTTCTTCTCTTGTGTCCCTATCAAACCATACTTCATCCCCTGATTTTGTGTATTTTAAATGGCCATCTCTGGCAAAGGCTCTCCATTCTGTTGGTCCATCAATACTATGTACTGCTTTAAACGTAAAGGATCGTTCATTTTTCTCAATATACCCATTAAAACCTTTAGGGTCAAATTCTGGCCCCATTTCTTCTCTCGTATCCCTATCAAACCATACTTCATCCCCTGATTTTGTATATTTTAAATGACCATCTCTGGCAAAAGCTTTCCATTCTGTAGGTCCATCAGGATGATATACCGCATTAAACGTAAAGGACCTTTCAATATTGCCAATATACCCATTAAAACCATTAGGATCGAATTCTGGTCCCATTTCTTCTCTTGTATCCCTATCAAACCATACTTCATCCCCTGATTTTGTATATTTTAAATGACCTCCTATAAAAGCTCTCCATTCTGTCGGTCCGTTGACAGAATATTGCGCTTTAAATTGAAAGGAAGAAGATGCTGAACTGGATCTTGTTGAATTTGTCCTAACAAGTCCATGTTTTACTTTCGTAGAACGTCTCTGTTTCGTGGTATTGTTAGGCTTATTACCATTCACATCCCTTTGAATAAATGCCCGAAAACCATTTGGCTCAAAAGATTCATCCTCTATTTTTCGTGTATCAAGATTAAACCAAGAACCATCAGCCTCTCTTTCATATTTTAAATGACCATCAGAGGCAAAGGCTTTCCAGGTTGTTCCTTGATTTGAATAAACTGCTTTAAATGTTACTATTCTTTGGGTGTCCATCACATAACGATCAAAACCCGCAGGAATAAAAAATTCATCTTCAATCCTTTGTGTATCAAGATCATACCAAAAACCATCGGTAGTCCTTTCATATTTTAAATGACCATCAGAGGCATAAGCTTTCCACGTTGCCCCGTCAATCGAATATACACCTACAAATTTATAACTAACAGCTGGTGAACTTGATCTTACATGGTGGACACGTGGTTGATGGAGATTTCTAGCTAATGCAGGAACACCATCTGTCAATGAAGCCGCGAGAACAGACATGAGCACCAGTGGAGTGATGATGGAGCGACGGCCCAGCATCGCAACGTCTCCTGGTGACGCTTGCGAAATTCGTTGAAGGATTTTAGGCACCCCAAAATCACGCTCTATCCCACCTGAAAAATATTTTCTCGGCACCATTTGTTGGCTTGCCGTATCCAGGTCTTCTTTAATGTAGTTAAACACACCTTTCTTATAAGCTTTCAAATATTGATCATAAATCTTCTCTTTTTGAGCAGGATCATCAGACAATACACCACCAGTTTTTTCTTTATTACTGTAAACTTGATTGAGCAGTTAAGTGGTACCCTTTGTCTAGACCAATCTTTGAATACCTGCGGGCGATTTAAA
>CAYZLU010000507.1:0-1813 GCA_964479285.1 uncultured Planctomycetales bacterium
ATCACCCTTTCAGCACCATAAAGGCCGCCACTGCTGACAAGGTGCAGTACCCTGATCTTTTTATGCGGGACAGGGGCCCTTAACAATTGATCATAATGGGCGACCATTGCCTCCATAGAGAATTCTGTTCTGACCCTCAAAAGCCCGTTCTCCCCCATGATCCGGCGCTTTTCTTTATTTTGAATGAGCATTAATAAAGCCTCTTTTAACTGTTGGACATTTTCTTTGTCAACAAGTAAACCATTAATTTCATGCCTCACTAATTCAGGGTTTCCACCTACCCTGGTCGCAACGACAGGTTTTGACGCGGCCATATATTCCAAAATGGAATTAGACATCCCTTCACTTAGGGACGGCAGCACACAAATATCTGCTAAAGCTAAAAGTTGAGGAACATTATCACGTTTCCCCATGAAAAGAACATTGCTTTGAAGATTAAGGCAGGATGCCATCTCTTGAATTTGGCCATTTAGCTCGTCGTTGCCGATCAAAACTAATTTTGCTCTCGGGAATTGTTTGACAATACCGGCAAAAGCTTCTATCAAATATTTATGCCCTTTGACAGGTTTTAAATTAGCGACGTGTATAATGACGATATCATTTGAGGGGGAGGGAATAAAATTATTTTCTTCCTGTGCAATGGTGATACCATTATAAATAACTTCAATATGTTGGGATTTTACCCCTTCGGTTTCAATGACCATCTGCTTAATGGATTGCGCATTGACAATAATTTTGTTGACCCATGGATTTATAAGTCGATAGGCCTTTATATGCCAAGCGTTACGCCAAAAACCCATGTCCCGGCGATTAGACATGATGGCAGGCACACCCGCTAACTTCCCCCAAAATGTCCCCCACATATCAGAACTAAAATGGTAGCTTACTATGACCGTGATACGATTCCGGCGAAGAAAATTAAATAAGCGGACACCCTGAACAAGCCCTGAAATCCCGTAAACCCGTACAACACGAAAAATGTGCAACTGGCTTCCCGTCGACTCGATCAATGCGCGCGGGGCCTTGCCCCAGCAATCAAGGCTGATGACAAAAACATTATATTTATCCTTGTCAAGTCCAGCCGCAAGCCCGTAAATTTGCTTTTCCGCCCCTCCCGCCAAATCAGCCAGGCAATCGGTCATAAGCACGATATTGGTTTTATAGATCATAATAACGAAGCTTCCTTTTTTGCTTCTGGCCAAAAGAGATGGCCGTAGTTTTTACTTCTTGCTGAGTATCAGCTGTCGACTTCTGAATTTCTGCGATAAGGGTGAGCCGGGCAACCAATCCTGCCAATATCCATAAATAAGCGCTTAATTCAAAATAGGACCAACGGTTTCCAAAAAAATTATTAATGATGAGGGTAACAATACTGGCCATAAATCCTAACCCTATCCCTTTGCTTAGGTCATCTTCCCCTTTTTTATAGAGAACATACCCCATGCGCAGGAAACAAAAAATGACCATTAAGAAAATAAAAAAACCTATTAATCCCTGTTCCACAAGATATTTGATATATATGTTATGGGTATCTTCCAAATCAAGGCCCAGGTAAGCAAAAACGCCAAAACCGATGCCTGTCAGGGGATTTTTTTGGAACAGTTCTAATGATTGTTCCCAAATATTAATCCTCCTTTGGGAGGACTCATCCAGCTGCCCATTTTCGTTTTTTGTTTGTTTTATGCGTTCAATGACTTTTGCAGGCAAGATTGACTGCCAGAACAAACCCAAAAGGACCAAAACAACCAAAAGTTTCTTGTTTTTCAGCAATGCTATTAAAAACATGCCTGCGAACATGCCCATATAGGCCCCC
>CAYZLU010000508.1:0-1811 GCA_964479285.1 uncultured Planctomycetales bacterium
TTCAGCGAGACGTTCAATTAAGATATGACGATAATTGAGGGTCCTTTCTTTCAATTCTTCAGGAATGGCCAATCGTTCAAAATCTGTACCTTCTTCATCCTTGTATTTGATATATTGGTCATTGATGACATCCACCAGACCCTTGAGATTGTCCTCTGCCCCATCATTGTACACAATACCCGCGGCATTAGCGCCAAATCGATCATGCATCTCACCAATGACCCTGTCAAAATCAGCCCCCAAACGGTCAATTTTGTTGATAAAGGCAATACGAGGAACATTATATTTATCGGCTTGACGATAGACCGTCTCCGTTTGTGGCTGGACACCAGAACAAGCGCATAATACAATGACAGCGCCGTCTAAAACCTTCAAGGAACGTTCAACTTCTATGGTAAAATCTACGTGGCCCGGGGTATCAATGATATTAATACGGTGATCACGCCAGAAAGACGTGGTTGCAGCTGCAGTAATCGTAATCCCGCGTTCCTGCTCCTGGGGCATCCAGTCCATGGTGGTGTTGCCATCATCGATATCTCCCATTTTATGAATGGTGCCGGTATAATACAAAATACGTTCCGTCGTCGTGGTTTTACCCGCGTCGATATGGGCGATGATACCGATGTTACGGAACATGTTTAACGGGACTGTATTTGAACTTGCCATTGAATTTACCATCTTAAATGACTGAAAGCACGGTTGGCTTCGGCCATTTTATGAGTTTCATCACGTTTCTTAATGGCCGGACCTTCAGACTTATAAGCAGACACCAGCTCTTCGGCCAATTTAATTTCCATGGGCTTACCCTTTTTGTTGCGGGCATAATCCCTGATCCAACGCATGGCCAAAGATGTTCCTCGAGCGGGCGTAACATCGGTTGGCACCTGATATGTCGCACCACCCACACGGCGGCTTTTGACTTCCAAACGAGGACGCACATTATCAACGGCCTTGTTTAAGGCTTTAACGGAACTTTCTTCCTGTGTTTTCTCTTTAAGAATGTTCAAAGCGTTATAAATAATATTTTCAGCAATGGTCTTCTTGCCATCAACCATCAAAATGGAGATAAAACGCGAAACTAAATCGCTGTTATATTTAGGATCACCGATTATTTTTCTTTTTTCCGCACGACGTCTTCTCATGACTTCTTACCTCTTTTGGCCCCGTACTTGGAACGGGATTTTTTACGGTCTGCTACCCCGGAAGTATCCAGAGTGCCGCGCACAATATGATAACGCACACCGGGTAAATCCTTAACACGCCCACCGCGCACCAGCACAATGGAGTGTTCCTGTAAATTGTGTCCTTCCCCTGGTATATAGGAAGTAACCTCAACCTTGTTCGAAAGACGCACGCGCGCGATTTTACGCAAGGCCGAATTAGGTTTTTTGGGCGTCATGGTCTTGACCTGCAAACACACGCCGCGGCGTTGCGGACAGGATGTCAAGGCCGGAGACTTACTACGCTTTATTTTCAGCTGTCTGCGGTGTCTGATTAACTGTGATATCGTTGGCATATTTTACCATTTCCACTAGGTTATATTCTTTCATTCCCGTCCCTGCAGGGATCAAATGCCCGACAATGACGTTTTCTTTGAGCCCGCGCAAGAGGTCAACTTTACCAGATGCTGCGGCCTCTGTCAAGACTCTTGTTGTTTCCTGGAAACTTGCCGCGGAAATAAAACTCTCCGTCGTCAAAGAGACCTTTGTGATCCCCAACAATAATGGTGTGGCCTGGGCGGGCTTGGCCTTCTTTTTGAGAGCGGCCTCATTGGCCTTTTTAAAGACCATGCGATCGACCTGGTCACCCAC
>CAYZLU010000509.1:0-1796 GCA_964479285.1 uncultured Planctomycetales bacterium
CCTGGTTCCAGGGGAGTACGATTGGTTTCTTCTGGCGAGGGAAGTTATACGGTCGATGAAATAGAAAAGAATGATAGGGGGACAACGATTTCATTTAGGTTAAAGGACAGTGCAAAGGAATTTGCCGAAGAGTATAAGATCAAACAGATCATCAAAAAATATTCCAATTTTGCCGATTTTCCTATTTTCGTCGGCAAAGATAAAGTGAACACGGTCGAACCTTTGTGGCGCAAGGGCGAAAGTGATGTTAAAGACGATGAACGTAATGAATTTTATAAATTCGTTACCAGTGATTATGAGGACCCGTTAGCGTCTTTGCATTTATCCATCGAGGGTTCAGGAGCCGAATTTAAGGCTTTGTTGTTTATCCCTAAGAAGGCGCCTTTTGATTTAATCCGCACGCACCAGCATAAAACAGTACAGTTATATACCAAGAAAATAATGATCATGGAAGATTGCAAAGAGCTATTGCCTGAATATTTGCAGTTTATCCGTGGTGTTGTTGATACGAGTGATTTGCCGTTAAACGTCTCTCGCGAGGTGGTCCAGGCTTCTCCTGCGATGACCAGGATCAAAGGGGCATTGACAGCAAAAATCATCCAATGGCTGCAAAAAATGGCAAATAAGGAAACCGAAAAGTACATGGTCTTTTATAAAACATTCGGGCCGTTATTCAAGACGGGGCTTAATACGGATTTTGACAATCGTGATAAGTTGATTGAGTTGTTGCGCTTTGAAAGCTCCATTCAAAAAGCCGGGGAAATGACTTCTTTTAAAGAGTACATTGGACGGATGAAAGAAAACCAGAAGGACATTTATTATTTCTCCGGGGAAAGCCGTGCACAGGTCGAACAAAACCCTAATCTTGAGTATTTTAGGAAGCATAATATTGAGGTGTTTTTTTTGCTGGAACCCGTAGATGTGTTTATCATGCCGTCAATTACGGAATATGATAAAAAACCTGTTAGGCCCATTGATAAAGGGGATATTGAGCTGGAAGGCACAGATAAAGATGAGAAAAAAGAAGAAGATAATTTGTCTAAATCACTTGTAGGGTTATTTAAAGAAACACTAAAAGACCAAGTCGAGGATGTCAAGATTTCAAAAAGACTGGTTGATTCAGCGGTGACCTTGGTCGTATCAGATAAAGGTCTGGACCGGCAGATGGAACGGATGATGAAGATGATGGGGCATGAGGTAGGGCAATCCAAACGCATTATGGAAGTCAATGCTGAGCATCCTATCATTAAAAATCTTTCTCGCCGATACCTGGCTGATCCTTCAGATCAGTTTTTAAGGAAATGCATTGTCCAGCTCTATGAAAGTGCGCAATTAATCGACGGTGAATTACCATCAAGGTCGGATTATATCAAAAGGATGGTAGAGATCATGGAAGAGGCGACAAAGTAATAAAGGGCCGTTTGTCGAATGAGAATTATGGTCGATCCTGCAATTGCCTTAGAAACAGCGCGTAGGCGCACATTTGCGATCATTTCGCACCCGGACGCTGGTAAAACCACGCTCACTGAGAAGCTATTGCTTTATGGAGGCGCTATAGGTTTGGCGGGTTCCGTGACGGCAAATAAGCGGCAAAGAGACACATCTTCAGATTGGATGGAGCTTGAGAAGAAGCGCGGCATTTCTATTTCTTCGACGGTCTTGCAATTTGATTATGACGGGTTTCGCCTTAATCTGCTTGATACTCCTGGCCATAAAGATTTTTCTGAAGATACCTACCGTGTTCTTATGGCTGTTGACGCTGTCGTGATGGTGATTGATGCTGGCAAGGGTATTGA
>CAYZLU010000510.1:0-1795 GCA_964479285.1 uncultured Planctomycetales bacterium
CATCGGGAATTTGATAGACCGTATTTTTATTGGGTATGTGATCGATTTTATTGATTTCCGTGTCTGGCCTGTCTTTAATGTGGCAGACAGTGCAATCACTATCGGTGCGGCGATTATTCTGTTAAGATGTATACCGGCAGCAAAGTAAAATAGGGGACAGCGCCCTATTTTTTTGACATCTTCATAAATCAAAATAGGGCGCTGTCCCCTATTTTAATAATCTATGCATCCTATCCTTTTCACCATCGGCCCCATCACCATCTACAGCTACGGCGTTATGCTGGCCACGGCTGTATTGGTTTGTACATATTTTTTGAGTCTTGATGCCAAGCGTTATAATATTTCCCAGGACACTGCGTATGATTTGGTGTTTTGGTGCATGCTTTGGGGGATCATAGGTGCCAGGATTTTTTATGTTTTTATCGAATGGCCGTATTTTAGTAGCAATCTTTTAGAAATCCCCATGTTGCAAAAAGGTGGATTGGCCTGGCAAGGCGGGTTTTTGGGAGGTGCTTTGGCCGGGGTCTGGTTTGCCCGAAGCAGGAAATTATCTTTAAAGCCCCTTTTAGATTTGGCAGCGCCTTACATTGCCTTGGGCCAGTCCATCGGCCGCATCGGCTGTTTTCTAAACGGCTGCTGTTACGGTAAACCCGTTGCCTGGGGGATTTATTTTCCGACGCATAATGCCAGGCTATATCCGACCCAGTTATTTGAAACCGCAGGGCTTTTTATCATTTTTTTGATCCTCAAAAGGGCCCAGGCAAAGCCCCACACAGCCGGTTTTATTTTTGTATTTTATTTATGGCTGGCGGCCATTGAGCGTTTTATCGTCGAGTTTTATCGCGCTGACCATGATCTTTTATGGGGAGGTTTAAGCCTTGCCCAATATGTCGCTCTAAGTGTTTTTGCCGCAGGCCTTATTTTAATGAAATTTTTTAAAAAGCCCCTTCAGTCGTAGAATCTTCGATACTTCCCCCTCTTTTATATAAAGAGGGGGTTAGGGGGGAGTCCCAGGTCGTCAATCATGAAACAAACTCACACCGTCCCAGAAGAATACAAAGACCTGCGTTTGGACGTCTATCTGGCCAATGCCATGCCTGAAGTCCCTTCGCGCATGTATATTAAGAAAATGATTGAGGCAGGCCATGTCATGGTCAATGGCCGCCAGGAAAAGGTCAAATATAAAGTGGCTGCCGGGGACCATATCGAGGCGGACATCAATGAAGAAGATTTTGCCCCTAAAGACATCCTCGCTGAGAAAATGGACCTGGATGTTTTTTATGAGGATGAAGATTTGGTAGTTATCAATAAGCCGGAAGGTTTGACTGTGCATCCGGCCAGCGGCTCTCAGAGCGGCACCCTGGTCAATGGTTTGATGTACCGTTATCAAGAGCTTTCAGATGTCAATGGGCCGGTAAGGCCTGGCATTGTCCACCGTTTAGACCGTGATACGTCTGGACTGATCCTCATTGCAAAAACTAATGTGGCCCATGCTCGTTTGGGACGGCAGTTTGAGAAACATACGATCATCAAACGCTATGTTGCCCGTGTGCAGGGCAAGGTGCAATTTGACCAAGGGGTGATCGACGTACCCTTGGAGCAGCATAAGAAATACCATGACCATCGCCAGGTGGCCCGTGAGGGGACGGGCAAATCAGCCATTACTTTGTATCAGGTGCTTAAGCGTTTCCCTAAATCAACCCTGATAGCACTTTACCCGCAAACCGGCCGCACCCATCAGCTGCGCGTGCACATGAAACATCTCGGGCACCCGATTTTAGGGGATGATAAATAC
>CAYZLU010000511.1:0-1787 GCA_964479285.1 uncultured Planctomycetales bacterium
TTTTAAATCGCCCGCAGGTATTCAAAGATTGGTCTAGACAAAGGGTACCACTTAACAGGGCATGCCCCCATCTGTCCTGTGATCAAAAAGCACATAAGTATGAATATAGATATAATCCTTCTCATTAATGGAAGCTTACCATCCATATCTATATTATGCCAATTTTTCTAGGTGCGTGTGGGGTCGGGTTTTGGTTTCTGGAGGATTTTTAAGCTGAGTGAGACCACGTAGTGGCCGAGTCGAAGCATTGCGGGGACAGGATTTGAACCTATGACCTCCAGGTTATGAGGAAACTATGCTCCATCGTTAACCCTTTGTTCTCCAAAGCTTTATAGAAATCGATATTTTTGATGTGCCAGATTTGTGCTAATCTTTATTGATTAATAAATTCAAGACTTCCATTCTGCTTGAAGCATTGAGGCCAAAAAGCCTGCACCGAAAGCAAAACAAACAACTGATTCTTTATCTTGCAAATTCTTATTCAAAATGGTTTTTAAAACAAATAAAACTGATGGGGAAGACATATTCCCATATTCTCTCAAAATCCCTCGAGAAGGCAACATCTGATCATCAGCAAGACCATTGTGTTCCTGTATAGCATCTAATACTTTTCGCCCTCCTGTATGAAAAGCATAATGAGTCTTATCACTTAAATTATCCTTTTGTAAGGTTTGAATGGCTTGGGCTACGATCCCTGGCACTTTAGAAGAAATCACATTACAAAGACGATCATTAAGATATTTAAAACGTAATTCATTGCGAAATTGCGGCCATAAAATTGACGAAATGTTATTGATGCACAACCCTGGAGTTCTTTCTTGATTAGTCAAAAGAACAGCTGCTGCCCCATCAGAAAAAATGGCATTCGATAAAATAAGCTCTGGTTTCTCTGCCCAATGTGTCGCTGCAGAACAAATCTCGACCGCAATGACCAAAACTGTTGATTCTGGATATCGATTTAAATAATCATCGGCAGCTCGCAAGGCAGGCAAAGCGCCCGTACATCCCAAACCCACCAAATCCAAAGTATAAGTATTTTCCGGCAAACCAACTTGTTGACAAATATAGGTACTTAAACCAGGACAAAGATAACCTGTACAGGTCGAAACAAAAACTGCATCAATGTCTTGTGGATTATAATGCTGATTTTGTAAAATTTTTTGTACAGCTTCAACTGATAATTTTACTGCCCAATGTTCAAACCGCTGCATCTTTTCATCCACGGATTCATTTAACAATTGCTGCAAATTATCCGAAGCAAAATACCGTTGATGAATCCCATCATCTAACAAGAATCTTTTATAAAGATGTAACGCACGGCCAGATGGTTTGATCGTATCAGATACTATACCTAAAACTTCCTGTTGTGTCAGGCAAAGCGAAGGGTTAGCTGTCTCGACGTTTTGAATGATTGTTTTCATTACATTCTCGCAATTCTTGTCTGTTGGAAAATTGTTTTGATTATGAATGAACTAAATTGAGGAATTGATAACCCTGCTTGTGTGGCCCAAGAAGATTTTAAAATCGAGTTTGCCATAAGCGCCCAATCCATCTGCTTCTTTAATTTTCTCTGCAGCAACCCATTTTGAAATTTCAAACCTTTTTGACGCTTATCAAATTCATAAGCACAATTTTTTGCGGTACTTAAGGCGATCGCCATACCATCACCAGTAAAAGATGGAATGACCATACGCTGATCTCCCAAGAAATATACATTTCCAATACTGCTTTGTTGGCGTAAAAATCCATAAGGAATATAACTAATGGCGCAATGGCGATTCATCGAA
>CAYZLU010000512.1:0-1779 GCA_964479285.1 uncultured Planctomycetales bacterium
CAAAGTAATAAAAGGCTTTAGTGAACACTTTTTTGGTCATCGTACCGTAAAAGAACAATAATAAGGGGTAAGTAGATGGGAAGATCAGTTAAAAAAGGCGCGTATGTGGAGGAATCCTTGACGCGCAGGTTTGATAAAGTTGTTCAAAGTGGCCAGCGCCAGCCGATCAAAACCTGGTCTCGCCGTTCCACGATCATCCCTAATTTCGTCGGGTATACGTTTGCCGTGCATGATGGCCGTAAACATATGCCGGTATTTGTGACGGAAAATATGGTGGGCATGAAATTAGGTGATTTTGTCGCGACCCGTACCTTTAAAGCGCATGGCGGTGTTAAAGCCAAGAAAGCGATGCAAAAGAAATAGGGGTAAGGGATAAGTCCTGCCGCTCTCTGCGGCAGGCAGGTCATTGAATTTGCGAACAACTGTGAGTGTCCGGCTTGAGGACCAATAGAATGGACTCGGATAAGGGGTAATAATGATAGCTATCGCACGAGGAAAATACTTAAGAGTTTCATCTATGAAGATGCGTCAGGTCATTGATGCTATACGCGGCAAAGATGTTCCGACAAGTTTGGCCATGTTGGCCCAAATTAACAAAGGGTCCAGCGCTTTAGTAAAAAAGGTGCTTGATTCCGCGGTAAGCAATGCCAAGCAAAAAGGATTAAGCGAAAATCAGTTGTTTATCAAAACGATCAGCGCTAACCATGCCGGTGCTTGGAAACGTTTTCGCGCAGCTTCATTTGGAAGGGCCACGCCGATTTTACGCCGGACAACGCATTTAACCGTAGAATTAGATATTAAAACAGGAAAAAATTCTAAACCCTAAACACTAAATTCTAAATAAATTCAAAGGATCAAAAGTTCGGAAGATCAAAGTTTTTTGGTGGTTAGAGTTTAGGATTTAGAGTTTAAACTAAATTAGGAGATTCCAGTGGGTCAAAAAGTTCATCCTTTAGCATTAAGACTTGGATACACTAAAAATTGGCGCAGCCTTTGGTTCGCGCAACGCCGTGATTATTCTGATAATATTAAACAGGACTTTAAGATTCGTAAATATATCCGAGAAAAATTTGAGCAGGCCGCGGTTTCGATGATCATTATTGAGCGTTTGGCAGAACAAGTCAAGGTGCGTATCCATTCTGCGCGGCCTGGTGTTATTATCGGCCGCCGTGGTGCTGACATCGACCGACTGAAAGCGGAACTTAAAGCTATTACCAAGAAGGACATGGATAAAATCGTCGTCGATATACAGGAAATTAAAAATCCTAATGTAGATGCTCAATTAGTGGCCCAGGCCGTGGCTTTTCAGCTTCAAAAACGCGTTGCTTTTCGCCGCGCGATGAAGCGGGCCATTGAACAATCCCGTGCCGCTGGTGCTAAAGGCATTAAGATCCGCTGTGCCGGGCGTTTAGGCGGTGCTGAAATGGCGCGTACTGAGAAATATCATGAAGGCAAGGTCCCTTTGCAGACCTTACGTGCGGACATTGACTATGGTTTTGCAGAAGCTAAAACAACCTATGGTCTATTGGGGATCAAGGTGTGGATTTATAAGGGGGATGTGATCAAAGACCAGGAAGAAATTGAAGCCAAGGCAGCTGCAGCGGCAGTCGTTCAGCCGCCAGCAACGCCGGTCGCACCAGTGGTACCTGTAACAGCTTAAAGTCATTCTGACAAGTAATAGAAAAGGTTGATATATGCTATTAATGCCAAAAAGAGTCAAATACCGTAAAACACAAAAAGGGAAATCCCGTGGTGTTGCCACCACCGGTGCCCAGATGC
>CAYZLU010000513.1:0-1779 GCA_964479285.1 uncultured Planctomycetales bacterium
TGCTAGTGCTAAATTAGCGGCTGTCCGGATGTTGCTAAGACTGCATATCTTATCGTTAACATCAGCCACACTAGCATTTTGAGTCCAGCTGCCACCCTTAAGGTATGTATTTATCTGTGCCGAATACTTCTTAATCAAACCTTGCACCGAAGCACTTGCCTTTGCAGTGCTTGTGCTGGTTACATAATCAGTTAATTCATTGGAACTTGTTGCAGCTAGACTATCAATAACACCGCAATCAATAACGGCCGTATCGACCGGAACCTTTAAATCAGAATCGTTAATCGGAGAAATATCGCCAGCCTTAGATGCAGCAGTAGTATTGTCAGCAACAGTCGTATTTTTTACTAGTTTTTGTGAAAAAAAATAATATCCTGCCGCTCCCATGATAATTACTAAAGTAATAACGATGAGCCACAGCAAAAATCGTGACTTTTTGGGTAAAATAATTGGTGAAGTTGGTTGATTGATAATTGGCGGCTGCGGAGGAATATCTTGCAAAGGAGGAACTGTATTATTTGGATTCATGAATTCATGTTAATTAATTAGTATTAACTATACACCCCTATTTCACTAACACCATGTGGATATCAAAATGCTAAATAACATAAGAAATAAGGTTATTACTGACAGCCTCCAGTCCTAAAATCGCCCCAGACGCTTCGAAAAGCCAAATATGCAGGGAGTTCCAACTTTCTGTGACCATCTCCACCTTCCATGTTAGGATAAAATAATGCCAGCAGAAAATAAGTTAACAACTTTTTATATCGCCCGCCACGGAGAAACGCTCTGGAATATTGAGGAACGGGTGCAAGGTCATAGCGACTCCCCTCTTACGGAAAATGGCCTTGCACAAGGCAAAATGCTGGGAAAGCGCCTAAAGAATATTCATTTTGATGCCGTATTTTCTTCCGATTTACTGCGAGCAAAACGAACAGCTGAAATCGCAACCATCGACCGAGGCCTTGCGATCAATACATCAAAATTATTGCGAGAGCAGAATTACGGGCGCTTTGAGGGTGAATTGAGGAAAGTTTTTCAAGAGAAAAACAAGGAGCTCATTGAACAACGCAAAAAATTAAGCCGGGAAGAGGCCCGGAAATTCAAACTCGCTCCCGACATTGAAAATCACGACGAGCTGTGTGCTCGTTTTATTACTTTTTTACGTGAGGTAGCGGTGACCTACCCTGGCAAAACTATTTTGGTAATATCCCACGGCGGTATCATGCGATCTTTTTTGAATCACCTGGGATTTTGCGAAACAGACCTAAAACCCGGCGCTATAGAAAACACCGCTCACGTTCGCATTGAAAGTGACGGTATTAATTTTTTCATTCGAGATACGTTTGGAATAAATAAAGAACATAAGTAAAAAACCCCGACGACTGTTGCCAGCCGCCGGGATTTAAGGAGTGCCCACAAACTAGGGCGTCGAAAACCGCTAACAATATACCCTACCACCCGCACCGATTCCAGGAGAAGCCGCAACCGTTGAAGCCCAAGCAACCCCACGGCGAAGTGACCACACAATAGTCCTTGAGACTGGTGCCGTCTGCCGGGGTAACCGTGTTTATGGTGGTGGCACTGTTGCCCATTCCATAAATGATGGTGCCCTTGCCAGGGTCATCAACAATGAAATCATTGGTCGCGTTCGCGGCACCCACGGCATAATTGGTGCCGCCGTTGAGCGTGAACTGGTTCAAGCTATTGGTGCCGCCATAAAGAGACGCTTGACCATTGCCCACCGTGCCAACAATATTGGAACTGCCAACGCCGCCA
>CAYZLU010000514.1:0-1773 GCA_964479285.1 uncultured Planctomycetales bacterium
ATTTCCGCAGGATCAGCAGACGTATTATGGATCAACAAGGACCCATTGGTGTGCTCCCCACCGGAGACAGCTAGAGTCACCTTTCCTTGTTCAAGGAACAATTGGGCTCTAGCTTCTCCGGTAAGAATCCCTATAGCACAAAGGGCCAATAAAATGGTTCTAACTGCCATTTTCATCAGACCTTAATTGACCACTGCCGAAACAAGAAGCGAGCCCGTATATGTTCCTGGAGCATCACCTGTTGTAAATGGCTGGCCATTCGTTGGATCAGGAATCGTTGCGGTTGGGTTGCCGGTCCAAACACCCACATATATCCTCGGAAAACCAGGGGTAACTTCTGTATAAGCCACATGTTCCGCGACCCTTAAATCTGCGAGTCTTTTCTTCGGTCCATGGGCTCCTAAAGGAGTTTCTGTAGTAACTCCACCTGCGCCAACCACTTCCTTGACAAACGTGGCTGTAGACTTAAATCCCAATCCATTCGTAGCACCATTAGGATTGGCACCTTCCACATAACCTACAGTTACATCCGCGGTCCCTGCTCCACCGGTGACCCCAAAATCAATGGCAAAATAATGATCAGGCAGATAAACATTGGTAGTAGTGTTTAACGTCATAGGATCAAAACTTAAAGCAGTCGTACCAGCAGGCAGCGCGGTAAAGACATTGCTTTTCGAATCGACCTTGGAAACAGTTATGCTAATTCCCGTTGCCGCAGGAACTGTAGCTGACAGGGTGAATGAGGTTGTTGTAGCTGCCCACACAGGTCCAACCTGGGACAACAAAAATATTCCTCCCAAAATTAAACTCAATTTTCTTTTCATAAACTACTCCCTTTCTGATAATTTTATTTTTGGTTTAAAGAAAATCTAATCGGTGCTAAAAAATTGCCCGAAGTCATTTGGGCATATCCTTGTAACCGGTAAAACACCTTAAAAGTGGCCCCACTACCACTGGCATCGGAAGAAAAAACCGGATACTCGCCCGTTTGTACTGGTGAAAATTCCGTAAAATTTGATTGTCCCTTTTGGCCCGGTGGGATTTCAACCTCAAGGGTAAAATATTTGCTATTAAACTCCTTTCCTTGCTGGTTAGTCATGTTTGTCTGTAGATTTTGAAGGACCTGATAAGGCTTATGTAGATTAGAAAGGACTGTCACCATCACTTCTTCATCCTGTGGCGGGCTGTTGGCAAGAACATGGGAAAAATTTACACCTCCGGGAGGCGTTGTGACGTTCATAGTAAAAACAGGTGCAATATCACATTGTATATTAATAGGGAAATCCTGGTTTCCCTGGTCTGTTTCCACCACATATTTAATCTTCCCCATGTAAGAACCAGCGTCCTGCTGTTGAATTTGATCAGGATTTACCAAAAAATAAATTAGAAAATTGTCCTCATCTTTATTGCCGGAATAAATTAATGATTTGTTGACACTCAACGTGCCAGGGCCAGGCTTACGCAGTCCTTCTGTATTACCCTGCGCATCTGATTGTAAAACATCCCTTCCTAAGGCCTGGTCCGATTCATTTTGCGGCATGGTCTCTACTTCCTGATATATCCGTACTTCCTGGCCTGAATTTCCTGAAAAAGACACCTCAAGAAAATCTGCCGTTTCTTCGGATGTGTCAGAACCCTGGATACGTATCCGGTTGGGGTTATGCACACCTTTGATCGATACTTTTAAATTAGAAGCAGCATTCAAAAAGACATCAACCGTCACCTGATCACTGTAACCATCACCCATGCCCCGCACCGTAAATACAAGCCTAC
>CAYZLU010000515.1:0-1759 GCA_964479285.1 uncultured Planctomycetales bacterium
TATAACCAAGCTCTTGACCTTTTGGGAAAGCTGATGGATGCTGACCCAAAAACAAAAACTCCTGAAGCAGAAAAATTGGAGTTTTTAATACTTTTAATTAAGGATTATGAATCAAAGCTTTTTTCTGACCCTACAGTAGACCCTATTGAAGCAATATTCTTTCGTATGGAGCAACAGAATTTAACGGCTCGAGACTTAATTCCCTTTATTGGTAGTAGGAGTAAGGTTTCGGAAATTTTATCACGAAAAAGACCGTTAACACTGCCTATGATAAGGGCTTTGCATAAGGGTTTGGGGATTCCCATAAAGTCACTCGTTGGTGAGCAAGAATTTAATGCTATAGATGAAACAAACATTGAATGGGAGAAATTTCCTATAAAAGAAATGGTGAAAAGAGGTTGGTTAGAAGCAACAGCTTTGAAAGGTGATGTACAAGAGCTTTTAATCAAGTTTTTCAAACCCCTAGGTTCTTTAGAAAAGGTGTTAGCCTTCTATCGCATGACTAGCAATATTCGTTGTGGGAGAGAGTTTGATATGTATTCTTTACTTGCTTGGAATACTCGTGTGGTTACAAAAGCTAAGCAAATTCCCTGCAAAGGAAAGTATAAGAACGGTACAGTAACAAAAGAATTTATAAATGAGGTGATTAAACTCAGCGTGCATGAAAATGGGCCACGTTTGGCTGTTGATTATTTAAGTCAACATGGGATAGCTCTGATTGTGGAACCTCATTTGCCAAGAACGTATATAGATGGAGCAGTAATAAAAGGGCCAGATGGGCCAATAATTGCTCTAACTTTGAGACATGACCGTTTAGATAATTTTTGGTTTTCCTTAGCGCATGAATTAAGCCATATAGCCCGTCATTTTGATAAAGACATTCCTTGTTTCTATGATGATTTAGAAGTAGAGGATGAAAGTGTTATAGAGAAAGAAGCTGATGAATTAGCGAGTGAATCTATGATTCCATCTTCTATATGGGCTAATAGCCCAGCAAAATCTCTACGTATTCCCGAGGCAGCCACATCTTTAGCAAAGAAGCTAAGTATACATCCCGCTATAGTTGCGGGTAGGATGCGTAAATATCATAATTCTTATCATATTTTAAACCAATTAGTTGGACATGGTCTTGTGAGAAAACATTTCTTAGGAATTGATTGGGGAGAGAAAAATGTTTAATTACAAACATTATGTGCCAGTTTTGAGATGGAAACAGGCTGAATGGTTAGCTTTGGAAGACCTAGATTCCGAAGCTAAGAGTTTTATTACTCCTTTGATTGAATTTATCCCAGGTAAGTTAGAAACTTCTGACCATGCAACGTCAAAAAGGAATATATCTAAGACATGTGAAGATATTTCTCAACGATGGGGTAAGGCTCCTATATTTATTGACTTGTTGCATTGTCCTAGTCAAGCGGTAAGAGTTTTGAACGAAATAAAACCACTTGCTCTAAAAATGCAGTTAAATTTGATTCCTGTCGTTAGTCCACGTCAGTCTCAGCATTGGCGTACAGCTGTGAGTGAATTTATAAATGTACGTAATCCAAGTATTTGTGTACGGCTTAATATAAATGATGTGGTCAAGAATGATATAAAGGACAAGCTTAATCAATTATTAGGTGATTTAAAAGTTAAGCCTGGGATGGTGAGCATCGTAATAGATTATGGTTATATTAGTACTCAGCCGAAAGTGACTTTTAGTGAGGTTTTATTTAATCTTCCGTATTTAAAGGACTGGCTAACGGTATCAATAATTGGG
>CAYZLU010000516.1:0-1759 GCA_964479285.1 uncultured Planctomycetales bacterium
TAGGGTTTCAAAAGAAATTGGGTGGCAATTTATATTTAAGGTTTAAGCGTACATCCGATGGTAATGTGCATATCCCATTAAGAAGAATGGACAATAAAAGGCATGTTACCCCCTTAGGGTTGCGGCTAGTTTGGTCGATGTATCAGCTTGAAAAGCCTTTAAAGGTAAATACTGATAACGAGGCAATGCTGAGTAATTCTTCATATAGTTTGAATCAGGAAGTAGAGTTCTTTGATTGGTTAATGTCGTTGACACATCCTTCTTCCAATATCCCTATTTTGCTTTTAGCGGGAGAGCCTGGATCAGGTAAAACAACCGCAGCAGAAGATTATAGTTCATATTTAGAATCGCAAGACAGGAAAGCAATCATCATCAATACAGATAAATTGTTTAAAGTCAAAGCCCTCATGTTAAAACAAGTATTCTTGATTCCATGGTTAAATGCTAAGTTTGTTCCTAATGATGTACGGATGAATATTTTTAAAAGTCTGCTGATAGATCCCAAGAGGGTCGATGAGGTTGTTCAACAAATCCGTGACATCAACGCTTCTGATTCTAAGACTGGACTTATCCGGGTGAAAGGCCTGCAAGAAATGGTCGTTAATCCTGGCACACTTATTATAATTGAAGGAAGCCTGGCAAATCTTATGTTTAGAAACCAAGTGCCTATTACTAAGAAAGTATATATTAAAATTGCTCCTATCCTGCAAAAAACACGAATTATGGGAAGGGCCATTAATAGGAGAGGGTATTCTCCATTTAAGGCAAAGGTTCATGTTGGATTATTATCAGCGAAGACCTTCAAAAGGGTTTTTGAATTGGGACTTCACGATTATGACGCGATCCTTGAAACCGATGAAGAAGGCCAGATTTCGATTTCAGATTTCAGCCGTCTTGGCCCAAAGTCTTTGCATGACATTGAGACAAGGAAAGTCGACTTAGAAAATAAGGAAGGTCTAGAATCAACTAAATATTTCTTAAAGGCCCCGAATGATGAAGATGTTTTTAGTTATGTTTCCATGAATATAGGAGTGGCATTGTCCATGAATGAAAGAAGTTATTACAATGGCACCAAATTCGCACGTGTAGCCGTTGGTTTTGATTCAGATGCTTCAAAAGAGAAAGCCTTGAAAATGTGCAGGATATTAGCGGCTTCGGGTGTCGTGGTCACCCTGGTAGATGAAAAATCCCAGCCGTTTATGCTGGCTGAATTGACGAGCAAAGACAGACCGAGTGAAAATAGATATGATCTTTCTTTTCATATTAGTGTTAGTTCAGATAGCCGTGATTTTTATATGCGGATTTATGAAAATGGTGTCACAGCCCATAACTATTTTAAGAGTTTTATTGCAGAACAAGCTTCTTATGTGGGGCCTATCATTGTGGACAGGGGATACATCGAATACAAGGATATAAACCTTATACCACCGCAATTCTTTCATACGGTGAAAATTGAGAATGAATTAAAGAAACGATATGAAGTCTTTGATATTGAAAGGTTAAAAAGAGAGATCCCTGGATTTGTTGAGGCAATGCGTCAAAAGGGGGCACAAATTGACCCTCTGGCTTTAGATCAATTACTGTCTTCCTATGGTTTTGACGATCAAAAAATAGGACGGTTAGACTTGAATATTGACCTTGAGGGGACCCTCCGGGAATCTATAAGCGATGTTGACGGTGCACCGCTGACCAGCACCGAGTTAGCGGTTATATTTATCGATTATTTGCATTCGATCGGACAACCTGGAGAGATTGTCAG
>CAYZLU010000517.1:0-1758 GCA_964479285.1 uncultured Planctomycetales bacterium
TCAAGCGCAAGAATTTAAGCTTCCAGCACCCGGAGTCATGGTCCATCTAAGCCCCGAATATACCCCGGCACATCTGCAGGGACTTATCATTCATCCTGAAAATCCATTGCAGTTTGATTTTTTGGTCTATAGGGGAGATGGCCAATTGGATGACCATCAAAAAAAGCAAGAATACATAAAGCTGGTCAAGTATTTCCTGGCGTCCCTTACGATCCCCGATAAAGACCAGTGGGTCAATCTCTCACCTTATGAACATGACCGTATTATTAAGGAAGACTTCGGCAAAACAGAAATGGGGCGGGACCTTTTGGCCCAGGATTATTTATTGAAACAAATCACCTCAAGTTTAATGTATCCTGAAAATAATTTGGGTAAGGCCTTCTGGGAAAAGGTCTATGAGAAGGCTTATAAGGAATATGGCACAGACAATATCCCTGTGAATACCTTTAATAAGGTATGGATTGTCCCTGACCAGGCCGCTGTTTATGAAAGCGGCGATACGGTATATGTCTTGCGTAATCATCTTAAGGTGATGTTGGAAGAAGATTATTTGGCCCTCAAGAAGCACAGTGTAACGGTTATAGGCAGAAACACCCATTCCATCGCCTCCAGGATTGTCAAAGAAATCATCCTTCCACAGCTTGAGAAAGAGGTCAATACGGCCAAGAATTTCGCCATGCTGCGCCAGATTTACAGCGGCATGATCCTGGCCACCTGGTATAAGCATACTCTTAAAGAAAGCCTATTAGGCAAGGTCTATGCAAACAAGGCCAGGGTAGCGGGCATTGAACAAAAAGACCCCCAGGTTGATGAAGCGATTTATCAGAGGTATTTAAAGGCCTTTAAAAAGGGGGTGTTTAATTATATCAAAGAAGATGAGGACAAATATTCCAGGCAGTTTATTCCCAGAAAGTATTTTGCAGGCGGGGCGGTTGACTTTGCCGGCATTGTCACAGGTCCTGCTGCCACCCATGGATTTAGGGATGCAACCGTGATGAAGCTTGATGAAATGACAGGCATTCCTCCTGGGATGACAAGTCATATCGATTTCGGAGAACTCGCTGCCGACCACATAGACAAGGCCATAGTGGATTTAAAGTCTAGTAAAGATGCGGCATCGCTAACCGGGTCTTTATTAAAAGCCTTGAGCGTGGCTGTGCTAAGTACGGCAATCATGCCGCAGGCCATGGCCATTCCGAAGGTGCGTACGACATTGCAAATAGTAGTTCATCATGTATCTTTGAATTCGAAAGTGCAGGGACTGATCAGGCTTTTGCAAGATCCTCAAGAAGGTCTTCCTTCACGTCTAAAGGCGCTCAATGACCTGCAGCCGTTTCTGGAAAATCACCAAGTCGGTGACGTAGTAGTTGAGACCATGTTATATGAACAAAATTCCCAAATACGGTCTTCAGCTTTTGACATCCTTTCCAATTGTCCCCATCTGGAAATGACCAATGACCAGCTTCTTATTTCCGCCATAAACGACAATAAGAACCCGCAGACCCAAGAGGGTCGAAAGAAAATCTACAATATCCTTGGAAAACTTGTTTCCCATCCGATGGTTAGAAGTTTTTTAATGGAACAATTAGAAAAGGAAGATAATCTTGAGATTGTTCATTCCATTTTTGAATCATTACATAATGTGAATAATCCCCAGATCACGGATTTTATGATTGGGTATTTCGAAAGAGAGGGTAACCCGGCTAAACGTAGAGAAGCTGCGGTCTATCTGAGTCATAACATGAGGTCTAACGAGAA
>CAYZLU010000518.1:0-1748 GCA_964479285.1 uncultured Planctomycetales bacterium
GCTTTCGGGTCAGGAGAGCTATGGCGGTGTTGACAGTAAGGAAATTTCATAGGAAAAGATTATATCAAAACGCAATCCCTTTGGGGAAAGAAGATAATTTTAAAGCAACATGCGGGCCAACACCAGCAAGAGGAATATTCCCAATACAATGAAGCCCAAATTTTGGGCAAACAAATTAGAAGGGCTTTTATCAGGGGCCTTTATAAAAGGCGATTGTTTCAAAATGGCCCAAACTTTGTTGAAATCATCTTTCGCAACTTGCCGCACGACACCTTCTTTTGACTCAATTTGGGGCATCAACTGGACTTCAGTGGGAGAAATCCCCTCCACAACGCCCTTTTCAATCAATCCATTCAAAATAGCGCCGCCATTTGGACCTGTCTCCAAGAATTCTGATTTAGCGATGTCTACAGGCCGGATTCCATTAACAGCCGTCGTCGCCACCATTTTTGGTGCTGCACTCGCAATTTGATTGTCAGCTGTACTGGAGACAATACTATTGTTACTGCTGTTACTGCTCGCCAATGGAGAGCTTGATAGTGGCACATTTCCTGCCACTACAAAATCTGAGGATACCGGTGTTGTGGTACCAATGCCGACACCAGGTGTGGTTGTCCCAATACCAACATTAGAAAGAAAAGATGCTGTGACATTGGTATCAGCATAAAGAGTGACAACGCAAGGGCTGGTTGTGCCGGTACATGTGGTCTGTACAGAAGGACCAGTGACAGACCAACCAGAAAATACTGATCCATTTGCGGCTGTCGCCGTCAAAGTCACCGCTGAATTGACCAATGAACTGCAGACGCTCTCATTGGTCCCGCAATTGATAAGAAGATTACCAGGATCACTGTAGTACCCTGATACTATCCCCTGACCGGAAACAGTTACGGTAAGGTTATATGGAGTTATTACATTTAACTGTGTTAATGCATCAAGTATCTGGCCGCGTATCTGGTCCGCGACAGTACGGTCCTTAACAGTATTCCAAAGACGCCATGTTGAACTGGTCGCTGTATTAATCATGTCCACTAACATAGTGTCCGGTGCGCTTGTCAAAAGTGCCTGGGCAGCCGTCAAGGCAGGGTCCTGGACACCTGAATTCTGCAGTGAAACGATCTTGTCCCGCAGCATACGAAGGTATTCATAATCTTCAACGCCTTCGCGCAATGCTTCCATATGTTTGCCCGGCGTGACTGTAGTCGCATCAATAAAAAGCGGAGAGTAAGATCCCTGAGAGGATGCCGTGTATTCATTCCAGGAACTTGTTGATTCTGAGTCCGCGAATGCCCAAAATTCCGATCCTTGGGCGCCATTTTTCCAGGCCAGCCATTCCTGGGCCAGATAATACGCGTACGGATCATTGGAAGCAACAGGCCCATGGGCATCATAAAACCATAATTGATGCCCATTATTACTTTGGTTAATATAAAAATTGTCAAATTGCTGAGGGGTGGGTTGACCGGAGGCTATCCACCTACTGACCGCGGGACTCACAATATTACTAACATTAAATAACATGGGGTCAGCCTGGGTCGGGTCTTGCCATTCGACATCTTCTTCAATAACGACTTGAGGTTCGGCGGCATGGATCACTTGGGCATAAGAAATGACGATATTGTCCTACGCTGCTGTGTAAGGCTCATCAACGAGCAGTAGACCAAGTTGATTTGGGTTCACGTTCCATTGTTTTAATTGTTTGACCCACCATTGGAGCCAGGAAGTGACAGCATTACTCCACGCGGGAG
>CAYZLU010000519.1:0-1747 GCA_964479285.1 uncultured Planctomycetales bacterium
GTCCAGCAAATGTGGCAGCGCGGATGTCCTGGAAGCATTAGGGATCAATGTGCATATGGAGGAGAAATATTTGAGTGAATGCTTGGACCGGATAGGTTTGGCTTTTTTATTTGCTCAGCGCCTGCATCCGGCTATGAAGAATGTCGCTTTTGCCCGCCAGGAACTAGGGGTCAAGACCATTTTTAATATTTTAGGGCCACTGACAAACCCGGCTGGGGCCACCCACCAGATGATGGGAGTATACAGCCGCGAATTACTTGGTCCGATGGCCCAGGTGTTGAAGAATTTAGGACTTAAGCGTGCTTTGGTGGTGCATGGCTATGATGGCCTCGACGAAATAACCACGACAGACAAGACCGCTGTCAGCGAATGGAACTCAAGGGAGATAATCAGCTACGATATAGATCCGGAAGAAATGGGGATCAAACGCGCATCTTTGCAGGATTTAACGGGCGGAGATGCGCCTGTTAATGCCGCTCTCCTGCGTGCCATTCTGGAAGGGGAACGAGGCCCCCGGCGTGATATCGTGGTGGTCAATGCTGCTTATGCGCTCTATACCGCCCAAGCCGTGGAAAATCTTGTGCAGGGCATGCGCATGGCTGAACACGCCATCGATTCCAAGCGCGCTCTGCAAAAGTTGGAAGAATTAAAGGAGTTTACCAATCGTGTCCGTTGATTTCCTGACAACAATGGCCCGCCACAAGTTAGACATCATCGCTGCCAAAAAATCATATTACGAGAATTTGATAAAGAACATGAAGCCCACAGGGCAGCAGCGGTATGAGGTTTTCAAGAAGGCCATATCCCGAAAGGGCCAAATCAACCTGATCGCTGAGATCAAGAAAGCTTCTCCGTCTGCCGGACTGATCCGGGAGGATTTTAACGCTGTCAAGATCGCCGGGATTTATGTCAAGAATAAAGCTGCGGCCATTTCTGTATTAACGGAAGATAAATATTTCTTAGGAAAATTTGCTTACCTTGCTCAAGTCAGCGCGGATTGCAAGGTGCCGGTGCTTATGAAAGACTTTATTGTGCACGAATATCAGATTTATGAGGGGCTTTTTTATGGAGCTTCAGCGGTGCTGCTGATCGTTGCTATGCTGCCGGACAAGCAATTGAAAGAATTGATGAAATTGGCGCATAGCTTGGGACTGGATTGCCTGGTGGAAGCGCATGACGAAGCTGAAATTGAGCGGGCTGTTTTGGCCAAGGCTGAAATCATCGGCGTCAATAACCGCAATCTGCAAGACCTTAAAGTTGATGTGAACAATTGCCTGGAGTTGGTCCCACGGATCCCCAAAGGCATTGTCATTGTGGCCGAAAGCGGCCTTAAAACGCATGAAGACATCCAGCGGGTAGAAGCAGTAGGGGCCCACGCTGTATTGATCGGTGAAACTTTTATGCGTTCGCCAGATATTGCTTCTAAAATAAAAGAAATCATGGTTGGTAAATAACGCCAATTCTTATGTCGAACTCACGTTAAATAATAATTCCCCCTCTTTAATATAAAGAGGGGGCAAGGGGGAGTTAAAAATGGTGCGTGTCAAAATCTGCGGGATAACCAGTGACCTTGATGCCCAACGGGCATCTAAATCAGGAGCTTGGGCCATTGGTTTTATTTTTTATAAAAAAAGCCCGCGTTTTATTTCACCCTTTAAGGCCAAGAAGATCATCGACAGTTTACCGCCGTTTATTACGCCTGTCGGTGTTTTTGTCAACCATAATGCCGGGGCCATGAGGGACATTA
>CAYZLU010000520.1:0-1743 GCA_964479285.1 uncultured Planctomycetales bacterium
TGGAGGCATCCTTATAATAATATTCCCTTCTGTTATAAACTTATTTAATTTCCTTACTTTATCAATATCGGATTCTCTACCAAAAGTATTCATAAAATTCAAAAAACGCACAAACCAGGCATCAATATACTCGATCTTTTTTTTGTTGTGCGAGGTTTCTAAAAACGAACTTAGGTGTTGTGTCATAATATTTATTTGCAAGTCTTCAAAATAAGTCAATGCCCTCATATCCCTTAGGCGTCTTGAAGTCTCTCTTAATGACTTAAATTTATCAACTTTTCCATTTTTAGGCTTCTTTTCGCCAGCTAGGTCTTGAATCATGGCCAAATCTACTTTTACTAAAGAAAGATGCTTACTAGATTCATGTACTTGGGCCTTGTCTACCCTTAGCATGGCTAAATCGGACAAATGCACACCCCCTGAAAAATATTTCCTTGGAATTATTTCTTGTTTTATTGGATCAAGATCTTCTTTAATATAGTTAAAAACACCCTTTTTAAATGCCTTCAAATATTTCTCATAGATCCTCTCCTTCTCTTGCGGGTCACCAACATTAACGCCAGATACCTTACTTTTGTCAGCATACACATAAGAAAGAACACTGTCTCTAATTTCTCTCTTGTACCAAGTTGCAAGAATAAGGCTGTTGTAAACCTGGCGAAGCCTGGCAAAATTCTTGTTTTCGTTGACTTCTTTGGTCAATTCAGGGATGACGATTTCTCGAACAATCTGACAACCTAATTGGCTGCTGTCCTTAATTTGTTCTCCCCTAAGATTTGTGCCTTCATGTTTTAGCAATGATAGATAATCTTGTTCCAGCATGACCCTGAGTTTACTTTGGACCACGTAGGCCGTAGACGTTTTTGCATTCTCATAGACTTCAGCTTTCTCAGGGACAATCCAGACTTTATTAAAAGTGTTTACCGGGATATCGGTCCTTCCATATCTCTTGGCCGCTTCTTCATAAATTCTCTTCCAGAATTTCTTCCCTATCTCCTCTTCCGGATAAATTAAGCTGGCTGTCATCTGCTTTAGGATGTAGTCTTCCGCTAACAAATCACGACCCATCTCAGTTAAACCAAAAGACTGCGGGATGATGCGTTCTTTTTCATAAGGGCTTAAGTTTACCCAAAGGTCTTTCTCTGGGATGGTCAAACTGGCAAGAAAATACTTAATTAATTTTGTTGATTCATCACGCAGGGAACTTTCATGGCGCTTACCTAAAGAATCACCTTCATCAAGAATAAACTCAAGGCGGAACGGATTGTCAGGATAGACCTTGATACCTTTTAATAAAGGAGGGTTAAACTCTGTGCTTATATGAACCATGGTCCCTGGTGCAGGCAAATGAAATTCATTTGCCGTGGCCATAGGAATAGGCCCTAAGGTATTAGCTAAAAAAGCTATCAATATACCGAGTTTTAAGCATAGCGTTTTCATAGTATAAATATGGCATATAAATATACTAAAAACAAGGCCTTGCAGCAATGCGCAGAATGCGAATTTCCAGCTTTTTTCAATTTCCTCAAAATATCCAACGATGTATATACCTTGTTTGCTTTTAAAGCATAAATGATTGTGAAAAGTAAATATAAATCTACCTCAATTAATATTATGTTCATCATTTTTATCCCCTTAACTCTCTTCTTATCCTCTTTCCTAAGTTTACTTAAAATGTTTACTTAAAATAATCGGAACACAATGAATAACCATATTCTAACCCAAAAGAAACCCTCCGCAACT
>CAYZLU010000521.1:0-1741 GCA_964479285.1 uncultured Planctomycetales bacterium
GGCGGCCAGGTCCGTTGAGGCGCCGACGTCGAGAAAAAAGCCGTCGTAGCAGCGAGTGTAAAATTATACTTCACCCCTTTTTGAGGCGCCGGCGGTGCACCAAAGCCTCTAAGCTGTGCCGTTATCGAATTATACTTAGGATCGGCATAACGCATGGCCTCGTACGAAGCCAGTGATGTATACCCATATATCCGCGCCGCGACGGGCGGTGTAAACACATCATAAATGATCACCTGTGTAAGCGCGTATTCGTTTTGGTGTAAAACATCACTATCGCTCATTAATTTAGCCTTTGGTTTGTGCGTACAGCCCACAAACAAAAAAAGGGCGACTAAAAAACCTGGAATTATAAAACGCTTCATATTATTTATTAATTAAGGGTGATATCTCTTACATGTCCGAAGCTATCGGTGATTTGAACAGACTTCA
This sequence comes from uncultured Planctomycetales bacterium, assembly GCA_964479285.1. Taxonomy (GTDB): domain Bacteria; phylum Omnitrophota; class Gorgyraeia; order Zapsychrales; family Fredricksoniimonadaceae; genus JABDGZ01. The sequence continues at coordinate 430 of CAYZLU010000521.1, forward strand.
TCGCAGGGTCAATATTAATAAATCTAGCCGACTGCGAAAGAAAGGATGTTCCGTTATAAAATTCCTGCTTTGTTATTTCACCGTTTTTATATTTTATGATGGCGAACATATCAAATGGCTGCAGTTTAACCGTCCGCACCGGTCGTTTGAGTTCGAATATTTTTAAGGCATCCCTGTTTTGGCTGGCCGCTATCAAATAGCTGCCTTTAGCCCCCATCAATTTTACGAGTGCTTTTCCGTCACCGGGTATATAAATACCACTTTGCTGAATGGTAAGCGGTTTAAAATTGCCTTTTCCGTCGCCCTTAAGCAGCAAACCATTAAATGCGTCATAACGGCCCGTCATTACTTCGGTGCCAAAGTCGTTACCGCAAATCGCGACGTCTAAATTCCCGTCGCCGTCAAAATCGTCAACCACCATGCCGTCAAGCTGCGAAGTTTGCGCTTCAATTGGTAACGGTTGTATCGTGAATTTCCCGTTTCCGTCGTTTCGCAGAAAGCAGGATTCCATAGTATTGGCCTTCATCCTGATCGCACCTGTGCGCATTTCGGGGGTAATTACCGAATCCATCGTCGCCACGGCGTACGTTTTATAGTTCTGAAACTTTACCCGCATGCCAATCATTTGTTTAATAATGTCGTCCCTTGTGTTTGCCGGGAATTCCTGTAACTCTCCGTTCTTATCCTTTAAAAAAAGCGAAGGGAATGCATCGAAACTACCATTGTTATCAAAATCCTTTGCGGTTATATAAACAGGGTATTTATCTGATGCTTTATAGAATGTATTCAAGCCAACATTGCCCACAATGTAATCTATTTTGCCGTCATGGTTAAAATCTCCCGCAACTATGGTGTTCCACCAGCCAATTTTATCGCTGATACCGGTATTGGCAGTTACATTTCTGAACACACCATGATCATTCTTTAAAAATGTGACGGGCATCCATTCTCCTGTTAAGATCATGTCGGGCCATCCATCATTATCGAAGTCTGAGAAAACCGCGTCGCAAACCATCCCGATATGATTGAGGTCCGGCGCAACGCTTGATGTCACATCGGTAAACTTAACTACACCGTCTTTGCTATCGTTCCTTAAAATAAAGCTCGAAACAGGTTTGGGATAATTCCAGGGGTCAACCCGGCCAGACACAAACAAATCAAGCTTCCCGTCTTTGTTATAATCGATCGCTTTGACGCAAAGCTTACTGGTAAAATTTTGCGGCAGCGCACCCACAGCCTCTTTGAAGTCGCCCTTTCCATCGTTAATATAGAGCCTGTCCTGATAAAAAGGTGAACCGGGTGCGTTTGCATA
>CAYZLU010000522.1:0-1738 GCA_964479285.1 uncultured Planctomycetales bacterium
TAAACCAGCCATCGTCAAGCTTAGCGATGACCAGCTCATCGACGCCTATGAGGACACATTGGTTGAAATTGAAGCCAACCGCACCTTCCATGCCACTTCCGGTTTCAGTCCAAAAGAATACAAAGATTTTAAAGCCCTGTTGAAATTCCGCCTGTTGCTGTTAGTCGAGATCCATGGCCGGAATCTGGAACTCCCTCAATTTTAAAGATAGAAAGATTTTTATGCCCATATCCATTGACCATGACAGAAGTGAGTTGTTCCGCCTCCTTAAGACCAAGGCTTTTTCCAAGGGAAAATTTATTTTATCATCTGGAAAAGAAAGTGATTTTTATTTGGACGCCAGGCTCGTGACCCTGTCTGCCCCAGGGGCATATTTGACCGCGCGTATCATGCTGGATATGATCAAGGAAGACCGGCCGGATGCCATTGGCGGGCCTACCTTGGGCGCGGACCCTATGGTGGGGGCCATCGCATCTTTAAGCCACCAAGAAGGACTGCCCATTAATACCTTCATCATCCGCAAGCAACCCAAGGCGCATGGCAAGCAGCAGCAGGTTGAAGGCCCTTTGATACAAGAGGGCGGCAGTGTCGTGATCATTGATGATGTGGCCACCACTGGCAAGGCTTTTGTAGAATCTATTGAAGTGCTGCAAAAGATGGATATCAAAATAAAGAAAGCTATCTGTGTCATTGATAGGGGTGAAGGCGCGCACGAGGCATTGGCCAAGTACAAGGTGCCTTTAAAATCCATTTTTACATTGGATGAATTCCTTCGATGAAAAAACTCATTTTGGCCTCGGCAAGCCCTCAGCGTCGAAAGCTCATGAAAATATTAGGGCTGCCTTATGTCGTTTGCCCCAGCAAGGCGGAAGAAACCACCCTTATGACCAAGGGCTGCACGCATTTGGTCAAAACAAATGCCTTGCTTAAGGCCCTTGACGTGGCCCAACGCTTTCGTGAAGGGATCGTCATCGGGGCAGATACAGTTGTTTATTCAGGCAAAGGCCGCTTGATCCTCAAGCCCCGGGATTTGCAGGAAGCAAAAGCGAATCTCAAAGAATTGATGGCCACGCCGCATTGGGTTTATTCTGGATTAGCCATCATTGATGCCCGGACTGGCCGAAAAGAAGTCGGGGTGGAAAAAACCAGGGTGTATATGAACAAGATTTCCGGCAAAGAGATCGACCGTTATCACCAATTAGTTTCTCCTTTGGACAAAGCAGGGGGTTTTGATATCGAGGGAAAAGGGGCCCTTTTTATCCCGCGCATCGAGGGGTGCTATTTTAACGTGGTGGGCCTGCCCTTGGCCAAGCTGGCAGAAATGTTAAAAAAATTTGGAGTGAATGTATTATGAATTTTTTGACAGGTGTCAAAAGGCCCAATAGCTTCGATATCCTGAGGTTTTATCAGGTACCAATAGGAGCGAAGCGAAGGTTTTCATACCGGACACTCGCAGTAGTTCGCAATCTTTTAATATCCCTATTCATTTTTTTATTTATCGGCATTTGCCGTGCCGCTACAGTGCCTCCCCAAGCCTGCCATCTGGGCAATTGTGTGCAGCTGGAAGTGGTCTCTAAACCGGATGATATGGAGCGTGGATTGATGTACCGCGCAAGTTTGGTCCCAAATAAGGGCATGTTTTTTGAATTTACTGAGGATGGCAAGTACAGTTTTTGGATGAAGAATATGAAGTTTAATTTAGACATATTGTGGATCAGCCGGGAAGGCCGTATTGTTT
>CAYZLU010000523.1:0-1736 GCA_964479285.1 uncultured Planctomycetales bacterium
TTATCCTGCTCATTAAGAACGGGTGTGACGATCGAAATAAGGGTCGGTTGTATCAAAGGACGGCCTGCCAATATTTTAAGATTTAAAGGGCTGAAAAAATTCCGTTTGGACAAAGAGTGAAAATGTTAACATAAAGCATTTTATTCTTCAACGATTTGTTGTTCCCGGTTCATTTTTTACTATTTCTCGCCGATAAATACCCCGTCAAAAAAGAATGGTATGGGGCAAATTTTCCTTATGCACCATGACCGGAAATTGGGCGTACGCGACATCGTGAGAAGGCCAATCTATATAACCCGACAAGGAATGTTTAAGGTATTTTTGGTTTAATTCCAACATCTGCCTGTCCTGGCCTCTCAGATCATCAACGCCCCATCGTCTCACATCGCTTTTATGGGCCCCCCATAATGAAACGGCCTCAAGAAATAGACTTATCAATAAACAAAGAAAAAGGGTCACTGGTATTTTCTCCAAACGGGCGATCGTCACCATAAAAATGAGGAACAAAGGCAGGTATAAGAACCTGGTCTGTTGGGGGCCAAACCACCAAAGGACCCAAATGATGGCCGCCAGAACACTTAAAGGGCAGAATTGACGCCGTAAAATATCTTTAATCAAGAAGAACAAAAAAGGACCGATGATTAACAGGTATGGCAGCCCCAAGGGATAATCAAAAGCATTATTAACACCTTTTTCTGGGACTGCCAGAAGCCACCAATGTTTGATAAAAGAAAATAAATCCCGTCCATGACCATACCCATTTTTAGTGCCCTCCATCCATAACTGACTGGCTTTCTGCAAACTCTGCCAGGTTTCCGGATGGGCCTTGATCTGGGCTACAGGGCCCATCACCCCCGGGGCCCAAGGGAAAAAAGGTGTTGCCGCATAATAAACAGATTTAACGATAAAAGGACCCGCCACAAACACGCTTAACACCATAAATAACCCTAATGTTTTCTCCCAGTCATTTAAAATAATGACACGGGTGACCTGCCACTGGTCCCGACGGGCTAAAGCAAAAACAGCGGCCCACACCCCCATGACGGCCATCACCTCCATGGGCATTAAAGGTTTGGACCAAAAGAAAAATGTAAATTCCACACCGGCGAAAAACCAATTGCCCAGACGCAAACTATCCAGGGACGCCAAAAACAAATACACCACCGCTAAATCCAGCATCCCTGTCCCCATTTGAATGCCAAACCCATGTGTCCCTAGAATGACCAACGCCACCAAAGGGCCAGTCCATGGTCGACGCTTGGTGGCCAAAGCAGAGGTCAAACGTCCACTTACGCCCAACAAACCAAAAAAAATAACAAGCTGGGGTATTTTATTGGGCAAGACAGTAGTAAACCAGAATGGCGCCAGGGCAAAATCCAGGGGCAGTAAAAAAAGATCGTCCGCGGCCCATGGGATATGGGCAAATGACCCTAATATAAGATGCTGACGAGGCAAGGTATAATGATACTGCAAGCAATCAGACTCCTGCATCAAATGGATCGGCTTTAAACCCGCCAAGACGACAATCCCGATAATGACAAAAGATATGCCCAAAGCTGCGTACCAAAATAATTTTATCGCCTTAGGCATATTGACACTTGCCCCAAGGTCCACGATTCCACCTCCATTGCGCCTTTTGACACAAAACAAGGCAATGCTTCCCAATAAGACCCAGGACAGCGCTGATGTCACTCCATGAGGGGAACTATGGGTGTAAAGTTCGAGCCAAAACAGGG
>CAYZLU010000524.1:0-1733 GCA_964479285.1 uncultured Planctomycetales bacterium
TCGCGTTTCTTGGCGTTCTGCGTGGCTTCCTTTTCTTTTTTGGAAGCGTTGCTTCTAGTAAAGGAGTGGTCATTAAAGGAAGTTTTTCTTCCGGTGTTATTAAAGTTGATGCAGACCGCGATAGGATCATCCAGGTATTGACGAATTTATTGACCAATGCTTTAAAGTTTACACAGCAAGGCTTCGTCGAAATTTCAGTCGTGGATAAAGGAAATGTGGTCGAATGCAGCATTTTTGATACAGGGCGGGGGATAGCGCCGGAAGACCTGCCACAAGTTTTTGGTAAATTTCAGCGGTTCAATCAAAATCAAGACCCATCTATCAAAGGGACAGGGTTGGGGCTTTTTATTTGTAAACAATTAATTGAATTGCATGAGGGGCGCATTTGGGTAAAGAGTCAGACAGGCAGAGGGAGTCAATTCATTTTTCAGTTATCGAAGAAAGGGGATGAACAATGATGCGAAAAATCCTCGTTGTTGATGATGAGCCAAGATTGGTAGAGTTGCTCAAGATCCGCCTGGAAGCCAACCAATATGAGGTGATAACAGCCTCTAATGGGAATGAGGCCTTAGCAGGGGTCCAGAAGGAAAATCCTTCACTCATAATTTTAGATATGCTTATGCCTGGGATGGACGGGGGAGAATTTGCCAAAAAGTTGATGGCTGATGCTAAAACATCATGGATCCCCATTATTTTTTTGACATCCTTGGTGAATAAGGCTGAAGAGTCCTCGGAACAATACAAGATCAATGTTGAACAGAAACACTTTCAGACCCTGGCTAAACCTTTTGATTCAGGTCAATTAATAAAAATGGTCAAAAATATTATCGGTTAAGTTAAGGATGATAAAAAGGACTGCAAAAATGTGGAAAAAAGTCAGTAAAAAGGGGATACAAGCCATACATAAATCGAATAATGTAAGTAAACTAAATTACTCTACAAGAATGCGGCATGGTATGCACGTTATCCAAATATGTAGTAGTCTAAATTATGGAGAAAACGCATGAGACCAATCACATTATTAGATAATGAAAACAAAGAAAAGTCCCAACTATTGACTCCTATTTCTCCTGTTCATGACAATGGGAATGGTAAGGATAATAAAAAAGACCAATTGAGGAAGATGCTCCATATAGCCAAAGCGGTTCGGCAAGGCAATCTTTCTGTGCGTTTTCCTGTGGAAGAAGATGGGATACCCAGTGAAATAGGCGAGGTCCTTAATGATATATTGGATTTGAACGAAAATATGATCAATGAATTTGCCCGTGTCAGCGCCATTGTCGGTGAAGAAGGTAAGTTAACAGAACGCGCTTCCATAGGACCTGTCAAAGGAGCATGGGCCACCGGCATGGATTCTATTAATTCTCTTATTTCTAACCTAGTCCAGCCTACCAATGAATTTGCCCGTGTCATTACTTCGGTTGCTAAAGGCGATTTGTCGCAAAAAATGCCTTTGGAAATTGAAGGGCGCGTATTAAAAGGGGAATATTTGAGGATTGGTACGGTCGTTAATGCCATGCTTGATCAGTTGAGTTTTTTCTCATCGGAAGTTTCGCGTGTGGCCAAGGAAGTCGGTCTGGAAGGAAAATTGGGCGGTCAGGCGGATGTTAAGGGGGTATTAGGTGTTTGGAAAGACCTGACAGATAACGTCAATGTTCTGGCCGCGAACCTGACCAACCAGGTGCGTAATATTGCCAAGGTCACGACAGCCGTTGCCAAGGGAGACTTGTCGC
>CAYZLU010000525.1:0-1730 GCA_964479285.1 uncultured Planctomycetales bacterium
TTTGTCGTAACGACAGGTGGCATATGGAGATGGACTTTAAGATTAAAGCCGGCAAAGGCTGCATCCGCACCCGCCATAACGAACAAAACAAAAACAAACTTTGTTATAACAGATAACATGTGTAATATAAATTCCATCAAATAAGGACGATGTTCTGTTTTTATCCTTACGATGAGATCTCCTTTATCAATGAAATTTTATAAACTTCCCATACAATTTGATCCTAGTTAAAGTATACCATATAAACCAACGCAGTGAGGGGATAGATTTCAGATGGGAAGGCAAAAATACGGCAGGTATGGCTAAATTCTAAATATTGTCTTAATTTTCAGCTTCTGTGTGGCCTTGCAAGAGCTATCCACGCCGCCATTTACCCCCTGGCAGGTCCAGCTTACAGAACGGCCGGCCCCTGGGAATGCCACTGCAGCAGGATTTGGGTCCCCCACAGCGCATAAAGTATCACTCCCAAAGCTCCTTGCACCATACGCGTAAGCTGTATTGGCTGTGCCGCAGGCAGCATTAACAGGACTTTTGGGGATGGAAGTGGAAGGATTCTGGGTATTGACAGGATTAGGAGATTGTCCATTGGTGGTAGTCTCATCAATTAAATTAAAACTTGAATGATAGTCAGTATATGGTGATAGGTCGATGCTTTGTAACATCGTGGTCCCATTCTTCAAAACAACAGTCCCGTTAAAATCCTTGGGACGGCTGATCCAGATCTTTTGTGCCTGGCCTACATCCACGGTGATAGGAGAAACGGGATTAGCAGGGGCTGAATCCAGGGGCCATTGCTGGACCAAATTATTATCTGCATCGGACACTTGAATATTCTTAATAAAGCCGTGAAAGTAGGGTGCGGCACCAAAATTCATAGTAGAATTGGTGCTCCTGTCCAGCGCTATTTTAGTGTTAGATACACATTTTGAAGAACCATCGAGCATCAGGCAAAGATTGGGGTCAGCCGGTGTCCGATTAACTGAAACAGAAATGGTATGCCAAGCGGAGATTGCGGCCGCTGAGATGGGAAGAACAACAGATTGACCACCAGGGTATATATACACAACAACAATATAATTGCCCGGAGAGTGGACGTCAGGGCCTAAATACATATTCATTTCATTTGTCTTCTGCAATAATGATATAGTGCCCGTAACAGGAAGCGGGACCAATCGGAATGAAAAGGAAATAGTGAACTTGTCCCGTGGGGGGAAAACGTCCGTTGTAGGGATTGTAAGCAGACTCCCGGCACCCGTCTCTTGGACTGTTTGGGCTGATGGTGCAGCAAGCACGCATCCATTAAAATAAGAACACTTATCACCGGAAGGCCCACAGATAAAAGGATCCGGGGCTGCAGGCGCCCAAGATGCGGGGAATGAAGGGTCAGATGTGGGGTTTTCACATGGATCCGATGGGAAAGATGTAATATTGTTACCGACAGGCAAGACCCCTGATTCTCTCGCCTCTACACCATTAGCAACGGAGTTATGGGCGATATTATCAAAAAGCAATACCCCCGCGTTCCCATTTTTAAACCTGGTGAGAATATAGGCGCCGGTTTCTTTTTCGATCGCGCTATCTGTGTTAAAATATTGGATTTGCTTACTGAACCGTGGATAAAAAAGGTCTGGAAAGTTAAGCGGATTGTTTGGGAAAGTTGGATCGCCGCTAGAAGCAGCTTCCTCGACAGTCACCGGCATTCCCAAGGCCACGGATGTATCTAACAGGTG
>CAYZLU010000526.1:0-1714 GCA_964479285.1 uncultured Planctomycetales bacterium
ACCGCCATTTGTTGAAAAACCTGAAAATCAAAATTCATAGTCGGCGATTCTTCCTCAGGCATACCCCAGGAACAGCTAATAATTTTTGCTTTATTATCTGAAGCAATCTGGGACCATTAATCAATCCAGCCCGTGGAAGTATTAGAGGCTTCATAGACTAGAATGTTGCTGCTGCCCGGGGCAAATGCGGCCACCAATTCAATATCAAGGGTCACTTCATCAGCGCCGCCATTGCTGCCATAATTGGGCACTCCGTTAAAGCCGTCGACAAGAACATTTTGTAAAGGGACGCCGGGAAGGCTGAAATACGATTCATAAGCTGTTATGTCCTTGCTTGCGTAACCATCGAGTTCAAAAAGGGCGACACTTTGGCCGGCACCGGTCGCAGGTACAGCATTAAGATTATACGCTGTCTTTACATCATTAGGGGCCAGGTATCCGCCTGGTCCTGAACCAATCGCTTTAGGCATGGCCTGGGGAAAATGGTGACGATGGGCCATATATTTAGGAAGATTATCCATGCCTCCAATCGCTGAAATCATACCCGCCAAGGTCGCTGGGATGACCGGCTCTTTAACGGTGGCATAAAAGGACGTCCCGTCGCTCTTTTGATATTGGTTTATCTGTACGCCAAAAGCTTGCTCAAAAGCCCCCACAGGCGCTGACACATACAAGACTGCGCCATTCGGTGATTGACCTGTCACCCTAATCCCCTTTTCTTTAAGATATCCTAAAACCAGGCTGACATTTGTTTGAGACGGGCCAAAATCGTGGCCAAAATCAGAGGGACTTAAAAAATGATGAAAATTAAGGCTTGCAGGGTCATAAAGGTCTTTAAGAAACACGCTTAACTGTGGTTGATTCTGTAAAGGCATAATGATTTGGGCGCTGATGTTCAGGCTGGCGTGATATTTGAAGAAAGCTGTACCGATATCATGAGGCACATGCCCTGTCAAGGTCTGGCTGCCATCAGGGTTCCCTTTAATATAACCAGGAGAGGCAAATGAATTGACTGTCATGGCCAAAACGGCCAAGAAGACGCAAAAAATAATCTTAAAATTTGTTTTCATATGTCTCTCCCTAGTTTGACCCACTAAAAAACCCGAATGTTTCTCGAAGGATATCGAGATGCATTCGGGTCATAAATCTAAAATAAAGCACCGTCAGCAGCTCGACTGCCATGCCCTGTACCGTACGGTCCAGGGTTTAGGCTCGATCCTTTGCGCCACCAGCTTTCGCTGGTTTTGCCAATTACTCCTTAAGTATGCCACATAAATTTAAGTTGTCAAGGCAGCCCAAATGGTGCCAAAATGGCCAAAAACAGGGTTTAACGGACACCAGTTGGAAGGGAAACGGGGGGATATTTCTTAATTGAGATTAAAACAAAATACCGAAGCTGGAACCTGCTTCGATGGTAGCATTTTTATTCGCTGTGGCAATATACTCTGTGAAAAGAACAGTTCCTGAAGCTACTTTAGATGCATTAATGTGCCAATAGCGTATGTATGGTTCAAAATAAACATCCACCAACGGAAAATGCTTGAGAAATTTTAAAGAAGCCCTGCCACCCCAACCATGGCTTAGAGAAAACCGCAGATTTTGAGTGCCACCAAGGCCAACTGAGGGATAAGTAAACTGGTCGAAAGTGGCATAATCATCTCTTTCATATCCTTTGACAAGAAGATTGTCCGTGGTGAACTCTACCTGCATATCC
>CAYZLU010000527.1:0-1714 GCA_964479285.1 uncultured Planctomycetales bacterium
TGCTGCTTGGCTGACGGTGCGTTTGAATAACAGCCAGGTGACTCCGACTAATAAAATATTATGCCAGATCACAGCTGCCGGTTTGAATCCAGCCGGTACTTCGCCAGGGAATGGCACTAATTTGCAAATTTATGTACCACAAGATGCGACTGGAGCCTTTTTACAGCCTGCCAGTACTGGTTTTATTGGGAATATAAACACCCAAAACGTACAATTGACCGTTAATTATCAAAATTGTGGTTTTAGCGATGCTGATCAGATTTATGCGAGCGTTTTAGGATTGGAAATGGTCTTTATTCCTCAAGGATCTTTTTATGCAGGCGATTATAACACCAGTACAGCTTCCTTAAATAGCGGCTCCGGGGATGCGACCCCTTGGAACATCACCAGTGAAAATCCAATTCCTGTTACAAACGCAACTTCTGCTGCGTATCAATATGTTTCAGGCGGTAATCCTGGAGAATTTGCTACAAGCGCTACTTTTACAGTCCCTGCTGCTTTCCCTAAAGGTTATAATGCATTTTATGCCATGAAATATGAATTGAATGAAGGGGAATGGGTCGAGTTTTTTAATTCTTTGCCAGCAGCGGCCCGGCAAAATCGTGATTTGGCGGACAATAACCATAAAAATTCTCAAAATGAAGTCTATCGTAACACCCTTAGTTGTTCGGGTGTGCCTTTGGTATGTTCAACACAGAGACCTTCGCGGGCTGTTAATTATTTAAGTTGGATGGATTTGGCGGCATTCTTAAGTTGGGATGCTTTACGTCCGATGACAGAATTAGAGTTTGAAAAAATGTCCCGTGGCCCTCATTTATCTAATGCCGGAGAATACGTTTGGGGAAATCAAAATATTACAGCAGCCACTACAATTAGCGGAACAACAGAAGACGGTACAGAGACCATAACAACACCCAGTGGGAATGCAAATTTTAATAACACAACCTTTACCGGTGGGGATGCCTCTCAAGGTGCTGGTTATAATCAGGGGCCATTGCGTGGTGGGATTTTTGCAGGTACTAATGCTACAAGGATAAGTTCTGGAGCTTCATATTATGGAGTAATGGATTTGGGTGGTAATTTGAAAGAACATGTTGTGACTATCGGTAATAACACTGGATTGTTTTTTACCGGACTAGAGGGAACAGGTGTTCTTAATTCAACGGCTGGTTTTGAAGGTAATGCTAATATTACTGGCTGGCCAGGGATGGACGCGCAGCCTCAAAATGGTGTCGATGGGGCGACAGGTTCAGGGTTTCGCGGCGGTTCTTGGGGGGATGGTTCTAATTATTTAAGAACATCTGACCGTACTGAAGCAGCCTTAACATCAACCGCTGCTCTTAATACATTCGGAGGCCGCGGTGTCAGGACATATGATGGAAATTAATTTAACGTTATGGCAAAGAGTGTCATTGCGAGGAGCCCATAGGGCGACGAAGCAATCTTTTCTTTTTATATTTATGCTTTTAATATGTACAGCCGCATCTACTGTTTGGGCCAGTAATTTGCAGGTAAGTAATTTAGATGAGGCGAGTGTGAATACAGCGTCAGCCACCATCACATTTTCTTTTAACTTGTCTCAGGACAATAGTTGGCGCAATGGGGCCAACTATGATGCCGTCTGGATTTTTATGAAATATTCAACAGATGGAGGGGCAACCTGGAAACACGCCTCTATGGCTGGAACTGTAATTAACCCACCTGGGTTTTCCAT
>CAYZLU010000528.1:0-1710 GCA_964479285.1 uncultured Planctomycetales bacterium
TTTTTAGTAAGGTCGTCCCATCAGGCCTAAGACCTCTTTAATGTCGCAACTCTTTAATGATTATATCAATCGGGTGCACTTTGTTGAGTGTATAGAAATGAAGGCCGGGAGCACCCCCTTGGAGGAGCTTTCGGCTTTGTCTTAGGCAAAAATCAATTCCCGCTTCAAGTGTCTTTTCACGGTTCTCTGCGATGGGTTTGAAGATATCATGCACCTCTTGAGAAATGGATGCTCCACACATTGAACAGAAACGTACCAAGGCCTGGTAATCGGTGATCGGTAAGACCCCAGGTATGATGCGGGACGTGACCCCTAATTTCCTCAAGCGGGCCACATAATCAAAATAATCCTGGTTGTTAAAAAAGAGTTGGGTGATGACATAATCAGCGCCTTGGGCAATCTTATTTTTTAGATATTGGGCATCGAGCTCCCGGTCACGGCAAAGGACGTGCCCTTCAGGGAAACCAGCCACCCCGATGCTGAAATAGTCATAGAAATGCTCACGGATAAAAGCGACCAATTCCCAGCTATATTTAAAATTGTCCTTCCCCGGCATCCAGTCAGGATTATCCCTGGGAGCGTCCCCTCTTAATGCCAGAACATTGCAAATCCCGCGCCGTTTCATGTCCGTCAGGATGTTCTTGATTTCATCCTTGGTATGCAAAACGCAGGTGAGATGTGCGACCGACGGGACATGGTAATGGCCTAAAAGGTGGTCGACAATGTCCAAAGTTTTCTCGCGGCTCCCACCCCCGGCCCCGTAGGTACAAGAAATAAAATCTGGCTTTAAACCACAGAGCATAGGCATCGTGTTGAGTAATTTTAAATAACCTTCATCTGTTTTAGGAGGAAAAAGTTCGAAAGAGAAAGTCAGTTTTTGATGGCTGAAGATGTCGGTGGCTTTTTGCATGGCTGCTATTATAGCGCAGATTATTTTTTAGGGGCTAAATTTTGATTTATCCATAGGCCGATGGTGATCAGGTACAGCGGGGCAACGGGCAGCGCGTAGCGGGTAAGGATGAAAAAGAATGAGAAAGACAAGATATAAAGAAGGATCAGTATGCCCATGAGAAAACAGATGGGGGAGGATCTTTGCGGCACAAATGCTTGAAACCACACCGAGACAACAGCCATCATGCTCACCAGGGACACAATGAAGCGCAGGCCGTTATTGAACAGCTTGACATTATAAATTTTTTGCAGCCAAGCTGGATAATTGACAAATCCGACCTGGGTCGATTCCCAGAAGAACATTTTTAACCCTTCGATGAAGGTCAAGAGGGTGTATTGAAAAGGATTATGAAAGGCTTTTTGGGCGGACAGGTCCAACAGGATGGTATTTATTTTCTCAGGAGACAAATGTTGTTGGTTTAATTCACCTAGTTTGCCATACCCGAATTCATCAGATTTTCGATAAGACCAGAAATCACATTCCTGGGGCCCAAAGATGCCGTTACAAACGCCTTCACCAGGGGCATAAGCCAGGGCCTCTTCGAATCTCTTGAAGGTCAATGGTTCCATCCGTCGGATGGTGCTTCCATAGATGGCCCAGGAACCACGGTTGGTAACGACGAAATTGCCATTATAATGCAGGTTGAGCCATTTATATCCGGTAACAGGGAGATAGAAAAAAGTGACTGCGGCCATCATGCATAGCAAAAGCGTTGGTATTTTTTGTGAGGTGCGAGGAGAATTCGTTTCTGCAGAAGG
>CAYZLU010000529.1:0-1706 GCA_964479285.1 uncultured Planctomycetales bacterium
TGCGTTGGGTGATCTCATGACGGATAGAGACATATTGATAAGGCTTGCCTTTATCGTTAAGAAAAGGGACGATGGTGGTCGCCACCCAATAAATACTCCCATCCTTGGCACGGTTACGGATTTCTCCCCTCCATACCTTGCCTTGGGCTATGGTGCGCCACAGGTCCCTGAAGAATTCTTTAGGGTGGTGCCCCGAGTTGATGATTCTGTGGTTTCTGCCTAAAAGTTCTTCCCTGGAATATTTAGAGATTTCACAGAACCTGTCATTGGCATAAATAATGTCCCCTTTTTGATCGGTGATGGCCACAATTGTAGACGCATCAAGCGCGGCCTTGATGTCCGCCAATTCTTTTAAAGTGTTCCTCAACGCTTCGGTTATACCGACACCCCAGTCATTTTTCATCTTAGGGCGATTATACCACCCTGAATTTATTTAAAGTAAACTGTTAAAACTATTTTATCTGGCGAATTTGGCCTTTAATAATTCCACTTCAGTATTTGTATATTGGTCCTGGTGGTTAAACTGATCGTCAATGATCTTCTGCGAAAAGGCAAAAGGCTGCAGGACATAATGGCCAGCTTTTTCGATCAAAGACTGGATGTCATCCAAATCCTGCATAGAACAAAATTCTTTAACGAGTGTCGTACGTAATTGATAGGCAACACCGCTGCTAATAATAATACCAATGCTTTCCCTGATTTTTGCCGTATCACAGGCAAGGCCTGTAACCTGGCTGTACTTGGGCAGTGGTGTCTTGACATCCATGGCAAAATAATCAATTAAATTCAATTCGGTGAGAGAGGACAAAACTTCCGGATGGCTGCCGTTGGTGTCCAATTTTACCGCGAAGCCCATCTCTTTGATCCGGACGATAAAATCGACCAGGCCCTTTTGCAAGGTTGGCTCTCCACCGGTAATGACAACACCCTCTAATCTCCCTCGCCGGCCCTTCAAGTAATTAAACACCACCTCAGGAGCTATCGGCACTTGGAAAAGCTGAGGCAAGACTAATTCAGGATTATGGCAATAGCCGCAACGGAAATTGCACCCCTGGGTAAAGACAGTCGCCGCGACCAACCCGGGGAAATCTACCAGCGTCAATCCTTGAAAGCCGCCTATCCGCATACATGATATGTTTTACGTTCGCGGAATTCTTCCTTCTTTCCATTATTCCATTGTTTGACCGGCCTTAAATACCCTACCACCCTCGAATACACCTCACATTCACTGCCGCAGTGTTCGCAAAGCGGCTGCTCACCGGCCAAATAACCACAGCTGGGACACACACTAAAGGTGGGGGTAATGGTAAAATACGGCAGGCGGTATTGGCTGCAAATCGTACGCACCAGGTTCTTTAAGACTTGTGTGTCATTAATACGTTCGCCAATAAAACCGTGAAGCACTGTACCGCCGGTATATAAGCTCTGCAATTCATCCTGGTGGTCTAATGCCTCAAAAACGTCATCCGTGTATTGCACCGGCAAATGGGATGAATTGGAATAAAATGGTTCATGGCCTTTGGAGTACTCATTTTCATTCGCACAGATGATATCATTAAACATGGCCTTGTCCAATTTGGCCAGGCTGTAGGACGTCCCCTCTGCAGGTGTCGCTTCGAGGTTAAATATATTTCCTGTTTCCTCTTGAAACTTGACGAGCTTATCACGCATGAATTGCAGCACCCTTAGGGCAAAGTCCCGTCCCC
>CAYZLU010000530.1:0-1701 GCA_964479285.1 uncultured Planctomycetales bacterium
GATTGGTTTGGCTGGCCACGGCGTGCGTTTTTTTTATTTCTTCGGCCATGTCAATGGTCAGGCTCAAACGCTCCGCGATGCTCTGGGTCACATAATTCCCTCCCCATGGGATAAATTGAACGTCCCCCACAATGCCATTCTTAAAAAAAATCACAGAAGTGATATTGGCCCCGATATCGACCAACGCACAGCCAAGGACTTTATCCTGTTTATCGACAGCCACATCACTGGCCGCGAAGGCGCCAAAAGTCACGCTATTGACCTCAAACCCGGCCTGATGCACGGCCTTGGTCAAATTGCGCAAACGCAGGCTGTTGGCAGTCAATAATAAAAGACTTGTTTCTATTTTCCGGCCAATCAACCCTGTGGGGTTGATGGACGTGTTGATGTCATCGATCTTGTACCATTGCGGAAAATCCTGGATGATCTCCTCTTCCAGGTTCACTCCCAGCAATTTTGCCTGATTGTCCACCTTCCGCAGATCAAACTGGGAAACCACCTTTGTCCCGCTGTCAACCAAAGGAATAATGGCTGTGGTGCGCCGGGTCGTCAAGAAACTCCCGCTGATCCCCAACTGCACGGCATGTACTTTAATGCCGGTCTTTTGCATGACCCCCTGCACCGTGCGCTGGATGCATTGGGCAAGTTCACTGATATCGCTGATTGAAGCTTCTTTAAAACCCACGGCCCTGGTCTCAAAAACACCCATCAAGTCCAGGTTTTCCTCGTCACGGGCGTTGACAATGCTGGCCTTCATGGTATGTGTGCCTAAATCCAGTCCGCAAAAATACTGGGCTTGTGCTGTTTTTTTAAACATAAATTATTCCTTATTTCTCACTCATTGTCACCCCACTCCCCTTTCCCATCAAGGGAGAGGAATGCGAGGCTATTTTTGGTCTTCCACATTATTTGCTATCACAGGTTCCTTAAACCTTACATCAATGTACTTCACCTTGTTCAAATCGATTTTATTAGTGGATATCAACATTTGCAATGACTCTATCTTATCCTGCGTATCCTCCTGGTCAAGGATGACATGCATATTTTCACCCACCGACAAATCAATTTTGGAAAGATTGGCCGCCTGCACGGCATGGATGCGCCACCGCCTTAACCAAGGGGACTGCTTGAAACTGTTTAGGATTTCCACGACCTTGCTCAATTCCGCACCACGGACCTGTCCACCTAAAAACATCCCGCTACGTTCAAGAGGGATGCCGTAAACCTGCGGCAAAACAGCGGGTTGCAGGACGTAATATAAAGCGACACCTTCCGTGTCCAAAAGTAAATACTTTTTCTTAAAATAGACCTGCATCAAGGGTTCCCTTTTTTTAGCCAGGACCAGGATGCGGTCCGGCAACTGGCGCACCACCCTTAATTGCGCAATATACGGGTACACCCTGGCGATTTGGGAATCAATTTTATTGACATCGACCTTAAAAATATTCGTACCCTTAAGGTCTCTCAAAGCACGCAGGTCGATAAACTGGATCGACCTGTCGACCATCACTTCTTTGACTTCAAACAACGGTGAGCTTGTCAAGAATTCGACGGCATTGACATACCCTGAAAAAAAAATAAAACCAATGATCAAAAAAACGATGGTACGGACCACCGCGATCCTTGATATATTAACGCTGGATTTTCTTGCCATAAGCCAAATCTAAAAGTTTTTCACACAATTGCACAAAACTATAGCCT
>CAYZLU010000531.1:0-1700 GCA_964479285.1 uncultured Planctomycetales bacterium
AAGAATTCCTTCTTCATCTAAGAAGAGAATTAATTTAAGAATATCAATCTTTTTGAAATGACAGAACCTCCTAATATTGAACAAAAGGATGGTAAGAATATTTTGACAGGTGAACCTGTTTTTATGTTTAAGGATGGGTATCCTGTTATGAATAAATCTCCTTCGGCCGTACCTTTACATTACATTATTAATTCTAATGGTCTATTTTCTGCTTCTATGCGAAATGATGCAGGTGTGCCTGTGCCCCAGCATCCTTTGGAAGATTTTTATATAGGGTTAAAGGACATCTCAATAATCGAACTTGAAAAAAGAGGTGTGAGAGTGCCTAGATGGCGGTCAATAATTGTCAAGGACCGTAACGTTTCAGTGTCTTCTGTTTATCACACTTTACTGGACCACAAGAGGGAATCCTCCAAGAATGTTGTCTGGTTAAGATCAAATGACATAGCTTTGGATATTTTATTGAAACAGGAATTGCAGGATTTTTTAAATCAAAACCATTTGGAGAAAGGTGTTGTTAAACCAAACGCCGGAAATGGCGGAGATGGAATAATCTTTTTTGACCGGACCAATATTGATCAAAAGACCAAGGAAATCAGGTCCATGGTCCGCGCCGGAACGGATATTTTGATTCAAGAAAGAATAGAGCCTCCTTATGCTGAGAGTCAGGGAGATAAGCTTGATTGGAATTTGAGGGTTTTCGTGAGCGGGAACGAAAATGGCCGTTTGCCTAAAGTTGTCAGGATCGACAAAGAGGGGAAAGCGATCAATATTAGTAAAGGCGCTAAACCATGGATATTGGAAAGGGTTTCCAAGGAATTAGGTTTAAGCCCTGTGGAGTATCAAAAAATGGAAAAAGCTATTGATGAAGCAAGTCAAAAGGCGTTTCATGCGATTAATAAGGCGATGGAAGATGACGGCGTTAAGTCGCAAGCAGAAAATGCCACGGATTATATGGGTGTGGATGTGATTGTAAGGCGTGAAGCAGGGAAATTCTACGCGTACGTCATAGAAGTAAATGATTTCTATTCAGGTGCGGCCTGGGATTTAGACCAGGCCCTAAAGCAATCCAGCCCTGATTTGATTTCAAGTTCGGAAGCATCACGTCGTATTGGGGAGGCAAGTTGGGGATGGCTTAAAACGATGTATGGAAGGGCGTTGGTTTATAAATACCAATTGGCTGCGGACCAGGCAATGAAGGCCCAAAATGTGGCAGAATTGTTAGATGGTAATATAATTAAATATGAAGATGTTGATTACAAGATCAATTCCAAGCAGAAAAAAAATAGCTCCATAGTCTCAATCAGATTCTCTAGCCTGGGCAAGAAGAAGGTCAATTATCCCGAGGCTTTTACTTTCGAAGTAAAAGCAGGGACAAAGGGAATTTATGATTTTCAAACTACGTTTTCTGAGGAAGAGATTGCCGAAGAGGATGACATTTCCCCTGGGGAAATTATTTCTTTCAAGGAAGTATTACGTTCAGGTTTGGCAAATAGATTTTACGGGTTTCTATTCAAGAAAGTCCCAGTCGGGACTATTTTTGAAAAAGTCGTAACCAATGAAGAGACCCGCAGGATGTTTGCCTATGGACTTGAACCCAACCATTTTTATCTTGCCGACGGTGGGGCACCGATATTTCTCAATGGTAATGGTAGTTATTGGGAGGTGGTCGATGCCAATCCCGCTGAGGGAGAAATACT
>CAYZLU010000532.1:0-1697 GCA_964479285.1 uncultured Planctomycetales bacterium
TTGAGAGAGTCAAATCTTCTGTGGATGAAATGATTGAAACCAGCGAGAATGTCAAAGGGTCAAATCTTATTGCCTGTTCTTTAGGGGACATTGACATTGCGCTTTTGCGTAAACTTTCTGACCTGTTCAAACAAAAGGTGAAATCCGGGGTCTTTATATTAGGCGCTAAAGGCGCTCAAAGTTCCTCTTTAATCCTTTGTGTGACAGATGATTTGGTCGCCCGCGGCATTAAAGCCAATGAATTAATGGGCCAGATAACCCCTATATTAGAAGGTAGTGGCGGCGGAAGGCCGCAGTTGGCCCAGGCGGGCAGCAAACAACCACAAAAATTGGATGAGGCTATGGATAAGGCCAGGGAAATTATAAGAGAGTCATTGCGAGGAATAAAATGACGAAGAATCGATCTCAACCAGGGTATGACCTATGAAACTGATTAAACAATCAGGCCTGAATATTGAAAAACTTTATAATCGCAGCAGGCTGGCGCGCAGGAAATATATCGAGGAAAAAGTACGTACCATCATTGATGATGTGCGTTTAAATGGTGATGATGCCTTGATCAAATACACGCGGCGTTTTGACGGTGTTAAATTGACCGCGCGCCAATTGAAGGTGGATGAATGCGAGATTTCCAGCGCTTTCCAGAACATCACGCCGGAATTTGTTGGGCATTTAAAAACAATCATCAACAATGTTTCGACCTACTACAAAAAACAGCTCCATAAACCCTGCAAGGTCAAGGGCCACGATGGTGTTATGCTTAAAGAAGTGGTTCGTCCATTGGATTCGGTGGGTATTTATATCCCCGCGGGTACCGCACCTTTGGTTTCTTCGGTTTATATGACGGCGGTACCGGCCATTATAGCGGGTGTTGAGCGTGTGGTCATTGTGACGCCCCCAAATAAAGAAGGCAATGTTAATCCTTACATCCTGGCCGTGGCGAACCTTTTAAAGGTCAGTGAGATTTATAAATTAGGCGGGGCCCAGGCCATCGCTGCTTTTGCTTTGGGCACGAGGACCGTCCCTAAAGTCGATAAGATCGTGGGTCCTGGTAATTTGTATGTTACTGAGGCCAAGCGTCAATTATTCGGTTATGTCGACATTGATATGCTGGCAGGACCGACGGAGTTGGTGGTCATTGCCAACCGTTACAGTAACGCCGATTTTGTGGTGGCAGACCTGGAAGCCCAGATGGAGCATGTGGGCGGCTTGTCGATATTATTGAGCACTTCAAAGCAATTGATCAAAGAGGTGCGCAGGCGCGTGGCCAATGGGTACTGCGTTTATTGCAAGAACATGGATGAAGCTATTGAGATTGCCAACAAAATAGCCCCGGAACATTTGCAGATCGTCACGAACAACGCGGTCAGTATTGCCAAACAGATCAGGCATGCGGGGGCCATTTTCTTGGGACCGTACAGCCCCACAGCTTTGGGTGATTACGCCGCGGGCCCCAGCCACGTATTGCCCACCATGGGCACTGCACGGTTTTTTTCAGGGCTGTCGTTGTCTAGTTTTACCAAGACCAGCCATGTGATTGCCTATAGTAAGAGGGCCTTAGAAAAAGTCCGTCAGCCATTAGAGAAAGTGGCGAATTTAGAAGGCATGGTCAAACACACGGAGTCAGTGAATGTAAGATTTGAGTGACAATGGTGGAGAATAATATGCAACGCAAAGCAGACTTTGAACGTAAAAGC
>CAYZLU010000533.1:0-1678 GCA_964479285.1 uncultured Planctomycetales bacterium
CAAGCAGCTGACAGTAAAAAAGGGGACATTTTGCTAAAAGCAGGCTGCCGGCTTTGGGCGCCGCATATAGGGATTGCCGCCAGTGTGGGAAAAGTCAAAATCAAGGTCAGTGCCTTGCCTAAAATTGCGGTGATCTCTACCGGTGATGAGTTGGTGGACATCCAAAAACCGGTTAAACCATGCCAAACCCGTTTGTCGAATTCTTATGCCATACAAGCTTTATTGCACCAAGCACAATTAGGAGATGTACAGATTTTTCATTTGCGTGACAACCAAAAATTGATGTTTCAGGGTATTAAAAATATTTTAAGCAAATTTGACTGTTTGATCTTGAGCGGCGGGGTTTCCATGGGAGAATTTGATTATGTACCCAAGGTCCTTGGCCAATTAGGGATCAAACAATCTTTTCATAAAGTTTCTCAAAAGCCTGGCAAACCTTTTTGGTTTGGCACGACTAAAAGCGGTAAAGCCATTTTTGCTTTGCCAGGAAATCCGGTTTCGACCCAAATTTGTGCCTACCGTTATGTTATTCCTTATTTGAAGAAAGCCAGCGGCTTGGAAGTCAAACAGGAATTTATCTCTGTATTGGAAAGGGTTAATATTCAATCTGACATGACCCATTTTTTACCGGTTGCCCAAGGGCGATTGGTCACCATCAGCGGGTCAGGTGATTTTGTGTCCTTGGCCCAGGCGGATGGATTCATCGAGTATGAAAGCCACAAATCCCAAAATCTTTGGCCTTATTTTAGCTGGCGGGTATAGCCGCCGCATGGGGAAGGACAAAGCCCTTCTTGAGTTCCATGGCAGACCGCAAATAGAGTATCTTTTTGATTTGCTTCAAAAATATTGTGCTAAAGTGTTTTTATCAAAAAGAGCTGACCAGAAGGCCTACAAAAATATTGCCTTTATCAATGATACCCATGAATTCTGCAATCGAGGCCCTTTAGGCGGTATTTTGTCGGCCATGATTGAATATCCTGGTGCTCGATGGTTCGTTATTGCCTGTGACTTACCCTTTATTACTGAAGAAACCATCCAAACCCTTATTTGTCAACATGATCCACTAAAAACAGCAACGGCTTTTATCAGCAGTCAAGACGGCTTACCTGAACCTCTATGTGCCATTTGGGAAGGGCATGCATATGGTTCTATCCTGAAATTGTTTAATGAGGGGATACATTGCCCGCGGAAAATCTTGATTAAAAGTGACACCCATTTGCTTAAACAAGTTGACCCGCATTGGCTGGATAATGTCAACACGCCTCAAGACTACGAACAATTTAAATAGCTGCCTTACTTGTTTTTTTTATAAGGTGGTGTATACTTAAGTTAGAAGTAGATGTTTGACCGATAATAGCAAACTTGCCGTAAGGCAAGGACGCAAAGCTATAGGGTCCTTAAGGAATAGGATAGCCTGGCCGCCGAAACAAACGCAATAAAGACCGAGCGCCTATTCCATGAAATAACCAGGAATAGGTTTTTTGTTTTAGGGGTTTAGGGAGAAATGTCATGAATAAAATATTGATGGTTGAAGAAGAAATAGCCACTGTCCAAAAGTCCCTGGAGCGTCTTTCCCAAGCTGGTTTTGAGATGCTTTCTGCTCATGATGGCCATCATGGCTTTCAAATGGCCAAGGACATGTTGCCTGATCTGATAATTACTGATGCCATGGTCCCTG
>CAYZLU010000534.1:0-1677 GCA_964479285.1 uncultured Planctomycetales bacterium
AGCGTTTCTTTTCAGTCTTTCTTTTCCTCTGCCGATCCTTTTAAACTGCTGTTCATGGTTTGGACCCTCTTGATTTTATTTTTTCATTATACCCATGGCCTTTATCATACCCGTCGTGAGCAACTAGAGAGCCTGGAAATTTGGGAAGTCATCAAATCCATCTTTATTTCGACACTGGTCATCATTGTTTTGGCTTTTCTCTTGAAGGTCCAGGATTTTCCTCGAAGTGTTATGATACTTAACGCTTTCGTGATCACGGTGTTCTGTTCCGTCTGGCGGGTGTTAAAAAAATTGTTGGTCAATTATTTAGTCAGTAATGGCTACAATAATTTTAATACATTGATCATTGGTGCCGGGAAAATCGGTATGTCATTGGCCAGTGAGATCAACAGGCAGCCAGCCTTAGGACTCAAGATCAAGGGGTTTCTGGATGATTATAAGGTCGGCAACTCCAACGACTGGCCGGTTTTAGGCAAGTTGGATGCTTTTCAAGAGATCATTCACCGGGAATTTATCCATAAGATTTTTATCACGATCTATCCTGACCATCAGGCTTTTATCAAATTATTGGAGATAGCCAGGGAAGAAGGCCTGGCGGTCAGGGTCGTACCGCAAGGGTATGAATACATGGCCCACGATTATATTAAATTTAATATCGGGATCATCCCGATCCTGGAATATTCAGATATTGATGTCAATTACCGCCAGAAGCTCAAGCGCGTATTTGACTTTGTTTTATCGTTTTTGTTCATGGTCTTATTACTGCCGATCTTCATACTATTGGGCATACTCATCAAACTCGACAGCCCGGGGCCTGTTTTTTATAGGTCCCGCCGCTACGGCCGTTATGGCCATATGTTCAACATGTATAAATTCCGAAGTATGGTCACCAATGCTGACGAGCTTTTAGTCCAACTCAAAGATAAGAATGAAGTGGATGGCCCCATTTTTAAGATCAAAAAGGACCCTCGTATCACAGGGGTGGGGGCATTCTTACGCCGCTATAGCCTTGATGAATTGCCGCAAATATTGAATGTGCTCAGAGGAGAAATGAGCCTGGTGGGACCGAGGCCGTTTCCCATTGCCCAGTTGGAAAAAGAAGATTTGCGTCAGTTGAGGCGTCTGGGTATCCGCCCAGGCATCACAGGACTTTGGCAGATCAGGGGGCGTAGCGACCTGTCTTTTGACAAGTTATTGCGCTGGGACATTTGGTACATAAAAAACTGGTCTTTCTGGCTTGATATGTATATATTATTCCAGACTTTTCCAGTGGTCGTTAAAGGCAAAGGGGCTTATTAATTTATGAAAAAGGCATTGATCACAGGCATTACCGGCCAAGATGGCTCTTATTTGGCTGAGTTTTTGATCAAAAAAGGTTATACGGTCTATGGTATAATCCGTCGATCGAGCAGTTTTAATACCCAACGCATCGACCATCTCTACCAGGACCCGCATGAAAAGTCACGTAAATTGAATTTGGTTTACGGTGATTTGAACGATGCCAGCTCATTGAATTTACTGATCAAAAACCTTCGGCCGGATGAAATTTATAATTTGGGGGCGCAGAGTCATGTGAAGGTCAGTTTTGAGGTACCGGAATATACGGGGGAAGTCACGGGCCTTGGCACGACCCGCCTTTTGGAAGCCATCAGGGATTCTGGTGTTAAAACTAAATTT
>CAYZLU010000535.1:0-1666 GCA_964479285.1 uncultured Planctomycetales bacterium
GGTAAAATAAAGACAGTTGTGCAAATCATTGCGGTGTCAGCGATTTTGCTCTATCTAGTGGCCCGACAATCTGATCTTTGTTCTTCATGGTTTTACCATGTCGAACGTCCGTGGCGGTCGATTAACCAGGGAATATTGTTTGCCGCAGTGATCTTGACGGTATATTCCGGCATAGATTACTTTCGTAATAGGTCGAAGGCTCTTTACGCATGAGAAATTTTCTGATCAAGTTCATAGCCACTGTTTTCTGGGTTGGGTATCTACCCATTGCCCCTGGTACTTGGGCCACGGGGGTGGGGGTTTCCATTGCTTGCTTTTTAGGCAACAATTTACCGGCGTATACCATTCTTTTGCTGGTTTTATTGATTTTGGGCATTATAACATCAGGCTTGGTTGAAAAATTATTAAACCAAAAAGACCCTGGAATCGTGGTCATTGACGAGGTGGTTGGTGTGATGATTGCCTTGTGGGGGCTGCCTTTGATATGGCCGGTCATGATCTGCGGGTTCTTTTTGTTTCGGGCCTTTGATATGTTTAAAATCTACCCCATTAACAAGCTGGAAGCCCAGCCCGGGGGATGGGGAATTATGCTTGATGATTGCATGGCTGGGGTGTATACTAATATCATTCTGCGTATTGCTTTGCGATGCGCGGGTTTTTTTTAACAAGATAGAGTGTCATTGCGAGCCCCGCTTTTTAGGGCTGCCGCTCTCTGCGGCATGCACGTTATCGAATTTGCAATAGTATAAACTGGGCGTGGCAATCTTTTTCAAGGAGGGCAGTAAAAATGGAAAGCAGCAATCCGACATTAAATGAAAAAACATTTGGCGCGGCCCGTGTGGGTATTGGTGAACCAGCGATGACGGTGCAGGGCACGGTCAATAAAACCTTTATTTTACTGGCTGTTTTAGTGGCCACGGCCGCTTGGACATGGTCTAAGACATATGACCCAGCCAATGCAAGGTTTTTAAACATTATTTGTTATGGTTCAATGATTTGCGGTTTTATCATCGCCATGGTGACTTGTTTTAAGCCAAAATGGTCCCCTATCACCGCACCAATATACACCGTATTTCAAGGCCTGTTTTTGGGTGTTTTTTCCGCGTTTTTTGAAATGCGCTATCCCGGCATCGTAATACAAGCTGTAGGCTTGACCTTTGCCGTTACTTTTGCCATGCTTATGGGGTATAAAGCCGGCTGGCTGCAAGCTACTCCAGGACTTCGCAAAGGTCTTGCGATTGGCATAGGTGGGTTGGTTATATTTTCTTTGGTGGTCATGGTTGCTTCTATGTTTGGTATCCATCCGCCGAATTTTATTAATGGCGGCGGTCCTTTGGGCATTGCATTTAGTTTGGTTTGCATTGGCCTGGCTTCCATGTGTTTGATCGTTGATTTCGATATAATCGAATCTGCTTCCCGGGAAGGCCTGGAAAAATATATGGAATGGTACGGCGCTTTTTCCCTGATGGTGACCTTGATCTGGCTTTATATGGAAATCCTACGCCTCTTGTCAAAAATCAACCGACGCGATTAAAAGTACATTCAGAGTGTCAAAAGGCCCAATTGCTTCGATTTCGTAAGGTTGTGTCATTGCAGCGAGTGACGAAGCAATCTCTGAAAGAACAACAAATTCCACGGCCCCGTTAGCAATAACGGGGCTTTATTA
>CAYZLU010000536.1:0-1665 GCA_964479285.1 uncultured Planctomycetales bacterium
GACCAATTACAATGTCAATCGCCAATACGATGCCTTGGCCCGTTTAAAGCAATTGCAATATCCGGATGGCAGCCAGGTGTCCTATGTTTACAACCAGGCCGGGCAGGTGACAGGCATTGCTGATGCTATGGCAGTGAGTGACGGAATGATCAGTACTATGGCGCTGAGGATCCCAGAGAGAGGGAATCGCCTGACATGGTTTGATAAAGTCTTGGGTGTTAAGGATGCATACGCGGCCCCTGCAGCACCTGTAGTAGCCAGCAATGTACCTGTAAAAGAGTCTCCTTTTATATTAAATTATTTGACCAAGGACACTTCATCTTACAGCGCACCAGCTAAAATTACATTGCATGCCATTACCCTCCCAAGTAATGGGACAACGACCCAGGTGCAATTCTTTAATGGGACAACCCTGCTTGCAACGGTGACACATGATCCATTTACCTATGTATGGAACAATGTGCCGGCTGGGACCTACACGTTAACAGATATCGCGACCGATAGTGCCGGTGACAAATCAACTTCCCAGACGCTTACAATTACTGTTGGCCCGGGACCGAATGTTTATGTTAAGGCCGTTGATTATAACGCCAACGGGCAGATAACAGAGGTCCAATACGGTAATGGGACAGTGACGGCATACACGTATGACCCGATGAATTTCCGTTTGACGCGGATTTACACATCCAACGCGCAAAACCAGGCTGTGCAGGATTTAAATTACACCTATGATTCCCTGGGGCAGGTGCTGGCGATCAAGGATAATGTCAATACGGCCAGCCAGACATTTGGTTATGATGAGTTAAACCGTCTGGTAAAGGCGCAGGGCAACTATGGCGCTAAAATTTATGCCTATGATGAGATAGGTAACATTACTCTCAAGGACCGGTTGACGTATAATTATGGAGAAGCAGGCGGACGGATTGATGGCAATGCCGCAGGTCCGCACGCGGTGACATCATTATCAGACGGCACTATTTTTAAATATGATGCTAATGGCAATATGGTCAGGCTGCTAAAAGCAAATAAATTGACCCAGTATGTGTATGATACTCAAAACCGTCTTCAAAATGTGACAGTCGGAGGACTGAAAGTAGCAGATTATACCTATGACGGTGATGGCGGAAGGGCCAAAAAAGTAGTTTACCGCCGCGACTTAGCACTTTACAATGATAATACAAACGCCTTGCTCTTTGGAAACCTTAACGGCAGCCCACGACCAGCCACAGCTGCCAATCCAACCATTGACACGACCCGTTACGTGGGCAATGTCTATGAAGTAGAAACTCCTCCCAGTGTCATTGCGAGCGCAGCGAAGCAATCCCGTATTACTAAATTCATCTATCTAGGCACCACAAGGGTCGCTTCGGTCGGCAATGATGGCAATGTATTCTATTATCACACCGACCATCTTGGCGGCACCAACGTACTGACCGACCAAACCGGACTGGTACGCGAACTCACCGAATACGACCCCTTCGGCCAGGTCATCACCCACGAAAAATACGGCACCGACTCCGCCACCGCTTGGTACTACTTCACCGGCAAACCTTTGGATGATGAGACGGGGTTGATGTTTCTTGGTGCTAGGTATTATAATCCTTCGTTGGGGAGATTTATTACGCCAGATTCCGTTGTGCAGGCACCTAATAACCCTCAGACGTT
>CAYZLU010000537.1:0-1662 GCA_964479285.1 uncultured Planctomycetales bacterium
TTGAATTCCTATATTATAGAATTTCTCATTCTCTTTGTGAGAACGGACCACCGTCCCTTTGCACTTAAACGGAGTTGACGGAGCGGTAAAATTAAGTTGTATATCGACCCTTGTCCCCACCGTTATCCCTTGATTAAGATGTACCGACAATCCGCCGGTCCCTATATTGGACGTATTGGCCAATATTGTTTCATTAGACCCATCAACCAGCCACACAGTCAATTGACAGGGATAATTGGCCCTCGGGTACTTTCTTCGATTGGAGTCAAACATAATTTAAATAAATGGTTTTGATAGTTGGGTACCTTTGCCAATTAATATCTCGAGGTCTTTTCGCAGCCGCTCATGGTCTCGTTTGGAAATTTCTGTAAATTCGATGCCGATATCATAAAACATGGGCTTGATCTTTTCAATGGACTTGCGCCGCACGTTCCAAACCACCTTGCCCTTGGGTATTATGTGCTCATCGATGTCTAAAAGGTCTACTTCCATGTCAACCGGTGTAAATAATTTGATCTCATTTTTAAGAGTGATGCAGATGCCACCCATCCCGATATTTTCTGTGTGGGCCAAAACAGGACCTTGGGACCCATCAGAAGTTACGACTTTGACCATGCATGGGTACATCACCCTGGGGAATTTCCTACGGTCCATACCTTCCCAAACCATATTGTCTCCTCCCTGGTATATTCCCTGTTGCGTGCGTCAGCTATCCCAAACCCGCGCCTTATGGGCTGTGCATCATCTGGACGCGGGCGATTTTTTTCGCTTTGCCGTCTTTAGCATCCACTTCGAGTACAACACCGTGAACCGTACCAGGCGAACGAGCTACCTCAAACTTATGGGGCATGCTGGTCAGAAAGCGGGTAATTATTCTTGTTTTGTCCTGACCGATCACCGAATCATAGGGGCCGCTCATGCCCAAATCTGTTATATACGCTGTCCCTTGGGGCAATATTTTCTCATCTGCTGTTTGTATGTGCGTGTGCGTGCCAAAAAGCAATGAAGCTTTCCCGTCAGAAAAATGACCCATGGCAACTTTCTCACTGGTAGTCTCCGCGTGCATGTCTACAATAATGACAGGCGTGTGCTCCTTGATCTTACTAACAATCGCATCCAGTGCACGGAATGGACATGAAACATTATAACGCATAAAGGTGCGGCCCAAAAGATTTATTATGCCAACTTTAACGCCATTAGACGCGGTGGCAATAGTCCATCCGGTCCCTGGAGTTTCATCAGGAAAATTGGCCGGCCGTACGATCTTTTGCTGATGCTCCTGCAAATACGGGAAAATTTCCGGCTTGTCCCACACATGGTCCCCCATGGTCATCACATCGACGCCCATATTTAAAATTTCATCGGCGTTCTTGGGGATAAGACCAGACCCGCCGGAAGCATTTTCAGCATTGGCAATCACAAAATCAATGCAATGCTCTTTTTTTATCCGAGGCAAAGCATAAGCCACCGCCTCCCGTCCAGGACGTCCCACAATATCGCCGATGCATAATATATTCATAATTTTTTCCGCCTGTGCGCCAAAGGGCCGTTGGAATACGCTTTAAAATTGCTGATGTGCTGGCGGCTAAATTTGTTCTTTTTGCGACTGTGTCATTTTTAGCCTAAAAACTTATGTTGGTGAGGGAATTTAAGACTTCAGTC
>CAYZLU010000538.1:0-1661 GCA_964479285.1 uncultured Planctomycetales bacterium
GGAATGGTGGTATCGATCTCAACTCTGTTAATATGAACTTGTTGATCAAACGTAATGGCCGCGGCGTGGCGCTTCCTTTGTTTCAGCAGGACATGGCGCAATTAAGCCGTATTCAGGGATTTGATCCTGAGATCATCGAAATTAAACCTGCCCTGAACCTGCCGATCTTAAGCGAACTGCACCAGAAGCTGCAGTCTTCCGTTGGTTAAATTATAAGTAAACATTATTTGGGTGTTTGGGGCTTTGTGATAAAATATGTCCATGCCGCATCTGATGAAGTTTAAGTTTTTTCCTATTTTTATTTTGTTATGTCTTTCTTCCCGCGTCCTGGCCCAAGAGAGGTTTAATTATGAAGCCCCCTCTCTTATAGGACATTCCCTTCGTACGATGAAAACCGCAGGGTTCTGGATCAGCCGCCATCCCTCCCCGGATGCCGTGATCATGGCCCTGATGCCATCAATCAATTTAATGCCGGTCTGGGTAATAAAAAATTAACCAAGGATATTTTTACGCTCATCCAGGATTTAAAGATTGACTCGCTGCTGGGTGACCTTGAAAAGACCTTGTCGGATATTGCTGCGAAAGATTATTATACCACCGCTGGTGTCAGGGACGACCAGGACTTTATGGACAATGTCAAACGCAACATGAATTTAAACGGTGTGGTCATGGGTATGGCGCCCCGCTATGGGTTGGTGGTGCATTATGCTTCCCAGCGTTTTTTGCCGACCAGGGAAGGTTTGTATGAAGAAAAAAATGATTATGATTTTGACCAATTGCAAAACAGCGCGCTGGATGCGGGCACCCCGGTAGCTGTTGTCCACACGTCTGCGGACGGACTTTGGGATTATGTGCTCACCGAGATCAGTGACGGGTGGGTGGAAGCTAAAAATGTTGCTTTGGGGGATGTCAACCAGGTCAGGGCATTTTCCAGGGAGAATGATTTTGCGGTTGTTATCAAGCCTAAGGCTGATATTTTCTTGAATGAATCCATGACTGATTATTATGATTATGTGCGCATGGGCACGCACCTGCCCCTGACCGGTGTTGACGCCGGGCGCGTGACTGTCAATGTCCCGGTGAGGGATGCTGATGGCAACTTGATAATTAAAGAAGCGTATATGAACGCAGAGGATGTGCATACTGGTTTTTTGCCTTTTACCGCACGAAATATTTACAAACAGGCCTTGATGATGCTAAATGAGCCTTACGGCTGGGGGGACATGTACGGCGAGCAGGATTGTTCCAGGTTTTTGCAGATGGTTTTTGCCACTGTTGGCATTACCCTTCCGCGGGATTCCATAAACCAGGCACAAGTAAGCAATACTACGGTTGACTTCGACGAAAAAAGCGAAGATGATGTCAAAATCGCGGCCATTGCCAAGGCCCCTGCCGCCAATACTCTTTTGGCCATGAAGGGGCATATTATGCTTTATTTAGGTATGTACAATGGAAAACCCTACGCTATCCATGACACCACCGGTTATAAACAAATGGCAGATCAAAAAGA
Organism: uncultured Planctomycetales bacterium; assembly: GCA_964479285.1. Taxonomy (GTDB): domain Bacteria; phylum Omnitrophota; class Gorgyraeia; order Zapsychrales; family Fredricksoniimonadaceae; genus JABDGZ01. The sequence continues at coordinate 1,511 of CAYZLU010000538.1, forward strand.
AGTTAATTACGCCATAGACCGGGTGATCATCTCGGATCTGTCTTTGGGAGAGGGATCTCGCAAAGGGTCATTGCTCAGACGGCTCACCAGGACTGTGACTATTGAATAAATCATCCCGCATCATTAAAACCTCCGTTACATTATTTCAAGC
>CAYZLU010000539.1:0-1658 GCA_964479285.1 uncultured Planctomycetales bacterium
TATAACAGGTGAATCGTTTTTATGTTCTGAACGTAATCTTTTAATTTTCTCATAATCCTTCTTGGGTTTAACCGCTTTAGGGCGTTGGACACTTACGCTTAAAGAACGTCCCATGAATTCCTTGTCTTGTAGACCTGCAATGGCTGCTTGTGCCTGAATTTCATCAGGCATACTCACAAAGCCAAACCCCCTCGAATTCTTACCAGATTTTTTCTTAATACTTACAGAAGAAACAGTTCCATAGGCCCCAAAAACGCCTTTAACATCATTCTCCGTTGCCAAGAATGGTAAATTTCCTACAAAAATATTCATCCTTTGTTCTTTCTTTTTATTTAAACGTCTTTTCCGGTGATCAATTTCCGAAAATTTTTAAGGGTAAAAAAGGGGGTTTCCACTGCCAGTTGATTGATGATGGAAGATGGGATAGAACCAGCAGGGTCAGTATGCTGTTGAAAATAAAGCTCTGTCTGACCTTTGGGTAAAGATTTAAAACGCCATAACGATTTGATGGATTGCACGCGTACCATGCCTTTTACAGTTGGAAGCCTTTCAGGCAAGGCCGTTAATGAATAACTAATTGTCCCATGGGCAAGGTCTTCAAATTTTGTCCGCCTAAAAACAAAATCTCTCGGGGCAACGGGCCAGGGTAAATGTAAAATCAAATAAATGACTTCTTGCTTAGGCCCCTCATTTTGGACAAGCTCTGAACGGACACATTGATAATACCAACGACGAATTTGTTTTTCATCCTCAAAAAGCGCTATTACCTTGGGCATAGGCGCATCCATGATGACATTGGCCTTATACTCAAGAATGGGGGAACCTTCAACCTTGCGGGTATAGACAGGGATCCCTTCTATGGTTTCCCTTAACTGCCAGGGACTCGGCTCTGCGTTAAGAACAGAAGAAAAAAAGAAATTAAATAAAAACAAAAACGTAATAATGGCTTTCATTGGCACTGACCCCAATTTTTCGTTGATTTATTAGCCCGAATTATACAACTATTAATAATTAAAAGCAAGGTGAGCTAACATTATTACGCGTTATTCTCAGCAATTACTTCACCCACTTGAATCATTGGCATAACATCTGTATAAATAGGGATGTTCCCGACCACCTCTGCGCCAACAGCAGCATAACATTTTTGAAAATCTGCCAAGGTGTTAAAATAAAGATACCCAATGGCAAAAAAAGGAGAAGCGCCTCCACCTGGCCTTTCTACACCTTTATCAACTTCTATTCTTTTCAAACCAAAGGAAGTGAATTTTTTCCGGACCATCGGCAAATGAATATGGATATAATAATCCATATCAAATTTCTTCCCTTCTTGTCTCGGATACGCGGCAGCTATTCTAATCATTAGAAGTTAATCTTTATTTTAAAAACAAGCTTTTTGACAAAATCCTTATGGCCCTCAAACAAACAGGCTGGTCGATGCGGTTGATTAGGATAAAAAACCACAAATTCACCTGCTTGGACGATCAAGTCAGTTACAGGACCAGGTGATTTAAAAAAATGATAATCACCTTTTGGGTCATAATCCGCCAAGGGAATTAAATCTTTCGCACGTGCCGTTTGCATTAATTCCGTCCCGCTTGCAAGATATTGAAGGTCCGCATAGATGCGATGTGTTTCAAAACGGTTTTCTTCAGCAGGTT
>CAYZLU010000540.1:0-1652 GCA_964479285.1 uncultured Planctomycetales bacterium
CTGCAATTCGTCCGATAAGCGTAAGGCAAACTCCTTGGAGCCGCCGCCGCCGGGGATCAGGCCAACGCCAAATTCAACCAGGCCCATGTACAGTTCGGCATGGGCAACAACTTTGTCGGCGTGCAGGCATAGCTCACAACCGCCGCCAAGCGCCATCTGGTGCGGCGCTGCAACTACCGGGATGGATGAATAGCGTATACGCATCATCGTGTCCTGGAAGGCTTTGATCACCACGTTCAACTCATCAAATTCCTGCTCAACGGCCATCATGAAGATGAGGCCAACATTTGCCCCCGCGCTGAAGTTGGCGCCTTCGTTTGAGATCACAAGACCTTTGTATTCTTTTTCGGCAAGTGTGATGGCTTTATTAATACCCTCGATCACCTCGCTGCCAATCGTGTTCATCTTGGTGTGAAATTCCAGGTTGAGTATGCCATCGCCAATATCGGTAATAGTGGTACCGCTGTTTTTCCATACGGTATGCAACGCCCGGATATTGTCCAGCAGGATGAAGGCTTCGGTACCGGGAATAACTTTATAGCCTATCGATGGGATATCGTAATAAAGCTTTTTGCCGTCTTCTATCTTGTAAAACGAACTTGCCCCGGAGGCCAGCATATCATAAACCCATTGTGCGGGCTTAGCACCGGCAGCTTCCATTGCTTTTACTGTGTCTGCAACACCAAGCGCATCCCATTTTTCAAAGGGGCCCATCTCCCAGCCAAAACCGGCGCTCATGGCCGCATCAATTTTATATAGCTCGTCGGAAATCTCCGGTATGCGGTTGCTCGAGTAAGCAAACAGCGGATAAAATGTTCCGCGGTAAAACTCGCCGGCTTTGTCTTTACCGGCTACCAGCACTTTTAGCCTGTCTGCCAGGTTATCAATCGCTTTTGTAGTTTCCAGCGTGGCGAACTTCACCTTTTGCGAAGGTTTGTACTCCAGCGTTTTCAGGTCGAGCGCATAAAACTGGTTCTGACCGTCAACCTTTTCTTTTTTCTAAAAACCCTGCCCGGTTTTGCTGCCCAGCCAGTTATTTTTTACCATGGCCGTTACAAATTCGGGGACGACGAACAGCTCATTTGCTTCATCATCCGGGGCATTTTGTTTCAGGCCATTGGCTACATGCACCATTGTATCCAAACCCACCACATCATTAGTACGGAAGGTGGCTGATTTTGGGTGACCGATAACAGGCCCTGTCAGTTTATCCACTTCCTCAACGGTCAGGCCCGTTTTCTCCACATAATGCAACAGCGACATGATGCTGAACACACCAATGCGGTTGCCAATAAAGCCTGGAGTATCTTTAGCTAAGACGGTTGTTTTACCCAGGAACTTTTCGCCGTATTCCATCAAAAAGCTGCTTACTTCAGCAAGCGTCTCGTTAGTTGGAATGATTTCCAGTAATCTCAAATACCTGGGCGGGTTAAAAAAATGGCTGCCGCAAAAATGGTTTCTGAAATCTTCACCCCGTCCCTCCGCCATTAGGTGGATAGGTATGCCCGACGTATTGGACGAAACCAGTGTGCCCGGTTTTCTGAATTTTTCAACCTTTTCAAAAACCTGCTGCTTAATATCCAGGCGCTCCACAACCACTTCAATCACCCAATCGCATTTGCTGGTTCCGAGACGCCGTTCATGTCGGTCGT
>CAYZLU010000541.1:0-1650 GCA_964479285.1 uncultured Planctomycetales bacterium
ACATAAATAATTTTGGTGGTTCTTTTATTTTTACGCTCATCTGCAATTACCCTGTCACCCTCTTCTTTTGTCCAAACCAAAAGCCTGTCTTTCCATTCATAATTCTTTTCTCCATATTTTAACCCTTCAATCCTTGTTTTTTCCGTATCCATGTCAAAAAAACGATTTGTTAAGGTCGCTTTATAATTTTGGATTTTTTCTGACATCATTTTGTAATCATTTGCGGCATCTGACCAGAGTCTGATGTTATAAAACCAATACGGAAACAATTCCCCCAAATAATCCAAGGACAATGCTAAAAGAGGATAAACAGTGATTATTGGCACCAAAAAAGCTGTTGAAAGCAAAATTATACCCTTATAAACATATTTTAATCGGGTATTAATATTTTGCCTTTTAATAATCCCTCTGTCATTGTCATCGGGAAGTTGGGGGGAAAATTGGGTCCTCCCGAATTTCCATACATCAAACAATACTTCGGAAACTTCTGTTTTTTGGCCTTCAGGATTTGGATATAAATCAGGTATTAATTCGTTTCCTATGTCTACTAATCTTCCATGGAGTTTTTTAATTTCCTTTGTTGTCCATCTTATTATGAAATTGAAGCCTAATTCTTCCCTAAGGAAAGGATAAATTTTATACTTCTCATAAAAATCATCGAATGGGAATTTATAAGTCATCGCCCTTTCACGGAGCGCAGAAAACCTCAAAATAGTATAATATTTCTCAAAATATTCATAATATAGTACCAGTCTGTCTGTAAACTCTTGAAAAATTTTTTTATTATAAGGAGTCAAAACCCCGGGTTTGATATAATTTGCTAAAATCCTGCTGGCTTCTTCAGATATATCCACCATTTGCTTTAAATAACCCTGATAATCATGGTTTTTTTTGAGTTCAGATTCATCATTAAAAATTAAATCTGATGTAAAATAAGTTTTGCGTGCCATCTCGGAAAAAAGGACCATAAAGGTATTATATTCCCGCATGAACTTATCATTCACCTCCAAACCATCATTTTCACGTATTCTAGCGTGCCATTCATCCAATATTACCCGGCAATGCACTATAGAATCGTCAATATTAACATAAATATTGTCCTTAGGACGACCATCACTTATCAGCTCTGAGGTGCCTAACATGGCTTTATCCGGTTCATTTTCAGAATCTTTTATTTCAACATATTGAATAGGAGGAATTCCTGCCAGTGGATCTGGTGTTTCAGGTAAACTATGTGCTCGTTTAAATCTAGATCTAGGGCTATGAGTAATACGTTGAAATATTTTCCAAAAAATGACAATAAGAGTGCCTGCTAGAACTAATACTATAACGATTATAGAGACTTTTGACGTTAAACTCTTATTAGGAATTGATTGATCATTAGTTTGGATTACGTACTTAAGAAAATATTCCCTGTACCCTTTCCAATCATTAAATATATCCAGGTTATTGGCATTATCATTTCCATATTTGACTAAAAGTCCTGGGATTTCTGTTGGTGTCGCTTCTGAAATATTTTGCATTTCATCAGTGAATCTTAATTGCTGAGCGGTTGCGACCGTAGTACCACTTCCAAACCATTTTTCATGCCATAAAGGCTCTTGCTTTGTGGCCCGCGTGGCAAACTCCCCAGCCCATTGCTGCTGCTTA
>CAYZLU010000542.1:0-1649 GCA_964479285.1 uncultured Planctomycetales bacterium
GACAATAGACATAGCTAAAGGGATTGCGATCATCCTAGTCGTTTACGGGCATGTTATTGAACATAGCATGGCGCCGTGGAGTGCCCAAGATTTTTTCCAAAACCCGGTCTTTAAGGTCATTTATACATTCCATATGCCATTATTCGTCTTCATCAGCGGGTATTTGATGGCGTATAGTTTAAAAAGAAACAGCATAGGGGATGTTTTAAAGGCCAGATGTAAAGGCCTATTGGTTCCATTTGTGACCTTGGGGGTTCTTGGCACAGTAGTGGCCTATGTTTTGGACTTTATTTGTGGAAACAATACCGGTAAATTAGATATCATAGGAGACCTCATTAATCAGCTATTATTGAAGCCGTCGGTATGGTTCTTATTCACCCTTTTTATATTGAGCTGCCTTTTGCTCTATTCGGTGAGATTGGAGAAGCGTTGGGGTGCCGTTGTTTTTCTAATTATATATTTCTTATTAATGGCTATCCCCTATAACAATTATTGCGCTCTTTATTTCATTAAATGGTTTTATTTGTTTTATCTGGCTGGTTATTTTATAAATAAATATGGTATTAAAATCTCAAACACAGCTGACAAAACAGCAGTCTTCATTTTATTATTGGCCAGATTCAGCTGGCTTTTAACCTATTGGAACACAAATGATTATATTTATATCAATAAAATGAGTTTTATGTCCGATCAATTTCATTACGGATTTTTAAGGATAATCTACAGGTATATCATGGGCTTTTTAGGGATCATGATCACGTTTTATTGTGGGGAACAAATTTTAAAAACTAAAATGGCAAATTTTTTGGGGAATATCGGCGTGTATTCCCTGGATATTTATATTATCCAAATGTTCCTTCTCGAAGGGGTCTATCCGAGATGGATATATAAGGCGCATATTCATCTTGATTTTAATTCGCCCTGTGTTATTTATATTCTCACACCTTTCATCACCATGATTTTTGTGGCCGTCTGCATATTAATCTCTAAATTGTTGATTAGAAGGGTCCATTTATTGAATAAATTGTTGTTGGGGGGCAGGGGATAGGCAATACAGGTTCCTTCAGCTTAAAGATTGACAAAAGAACAAATAAAACTTGAGGAGTTTTTTATTACATGCTGAATAAATTTTCTGGTATAACATTTTTTGTTCTTTGTGTTTTTCTTCTGATCACCCAATTTCCCGCTTTTAACCCTTTGTATACAACGAGCCACGATACTTCCCAAGCGTTTGAAATTTTTTATTTCTTTTATAACCATCTTTTTTTCACAGGGAAAATCCCCCAATGGATGCCCTATTACGCACAGGGGATCCCCAGTAATTATTGGCAGTTGGTCGCTTTGACACCGTTTAGTTATTTTTTAATGTTCATCGGGTTTATTTTTAGAACAACGGATGTCCTATTATTATTTAAAATCTCTCTTTTTCTGGAACAACTGGCATTTTTAATGGGGATGTATGTATTGACCAGGAATTTGTTTAAATCCCGAGCCACTATTTTTATTGTTTGTTTAGGGGCGATGGCGAGCATCAATTGGGCAGGTCAAGCGTATTTTAATTTGAGGATGTATTATTTACTGCCTTGGGTCATTACATCGCTTATTTTATTTCTTAGGAAGAAAGACACGATGTTCTTTTGGATCTCAGG
>CAYZLU010000543.1:0-1641 GCA_964479285.1 uncultured Planctomycetales bacterium
TCTGGACAGCGTTAAAAAAGTCTGGTATAAAAGATTTTCGTTTTCACGACCTAAGGCATACAGCTGCCAGCCAATTGGTCATGGCAGGGGTTGATCTAAATACGGTACGGGAAATTTTAGGGCATAATACGATTGAGATGACGTTGCGCTATGCGCATTTATTTCCTAATCACAAAAAGCGGGCGGTGGATGTCTTGGGTGAGAGTATTGGATTGCAAGAAGCTCCCAAGAATTTAGAATTAGTCCCCATATAGTCCCCAGAGCTAAAGATTGAAAATGATTAGATTCAATGATTGTATGCAAATATAAGTTAATAAATAATTTATGTAAATTTGCTGGCTTAGCTCAGTTGGTAGAGCAGCTGATTTGTAAACATTTCCAGCCCAAATCCGCAACATACTCCAATTCTTGTAAATAGGTTTACTACCAATAAGTTTCGATAAGATTTTTGAGTCACAGATTGTTATAAAATACCACATTTTACCCTTGCTGATAGCACGTGGTTAGCACAAATTTTTGTGCTTAAAAACTGAGTTCCACTCAGCGGCGCCATTCTAAGCAAAGCCTTTAATTGATGGTCATGATTTTGGAAAAAAACGAAAAAAATTTTAAAAATATTGACATCTTTTGTATATACATATATAGTTGAAACAAGTAAAGGGGGCTGGATGTGAGAATCCGTTCTTTTGAATGGGATGACGTCAATATCGGGCACATCGCCAGACACAACGTTTCCCTGGAAGAAGCTGAAGAGGTTTGTTTTAACAATCCCATTATTTTGAAAAGCAGAGAGCAGCGCTATTATATTTTGGGGCAAACGGACAACGAACGGTTTCTGACAGTTATCGTCAAATTTAAATTTGGCGGTCAAGCCCGTGTGGTCACTGCCCGCAATATGTCTAATGCTGAACGTAGCAGGTATAGGAGAAAATGAGAACTTATGAAAACTACCAAACATATTCCAAAGTTTAAATCTGAGACAGATGAAGCTAAATTCTGGGCTACGCATGATGTGACCGATTTCTCGCATGATCTTAAAGAAGTTCGTAATATTAAATTTACAAAACCTCGCAAGCGTTTAGTTTCTCTCCGTATGGAAGACGGGACCATTGAGTCTCTTAAAGAGATTGCTGCTACCAAAGGACTTGGATATCTGACACTGCTTCGATTGTGGGTCAATGAACGTTTGTCAAGAGAGTCTAGACTTTTGCACTCTCATCGCTGATATTGCTTTGATAAAAAGCAATAATCATCTGCAAGCAAAACCATCTTCACGTTGGGATCGCCACCGCCATAATTGGCTCCGTTTCAATCGCCGCTAACGTGAGGCTTGTTCCAGTTAAATGTTATATAGTAAATACGGCATAACCATTGTAGTAACATGTGGTTGTGATTATTAGTAATTACAATACCTTTATAAAGGTATAAAGATTGACATTTGTATAGCCTTATGGTAATCTTGTAATCATGAGTAACGAAGAAATAATTAAATATCTTCAAACGCATACCGCCCAAAGTACTAAAAGGCTGGAAGGTTATGCCAAAGACAGTCAAGGGCGTTTTTTATTTAAAAGAAATGTCTACCTTATTTTGGAGAATTATATTAATGCTTTCCGTGAGGGTAAAGTAGACCCTCGCATG
>CAYZLU010000544.1:0-1641 GCA_964479285.1 uncultured Planctomycetales bacterium
TCTTCTCCTGAAGTACGGATCAACAGATCAGGGTCTGGTTGTCCTTTGGTGTATAGATGGGAACTGATGACGTTTTCATCTATATCATTAACTTTTATCCCGCCTTCACTGACTTGCGAAGCAATCGATTTGATGGCATCTACCATCTCAGCACGGGCGCCATAATTAAAAGCTATATTAAGCACCATGGTTGCATTATCTTTTGTTATAAAAGCAGCTTCATCCATGGCATTTAATACCTCCAGCGGCACACCCTGACGCCGTCCTATGAAATTGATACGAACACCGTTCTTCCCAAGCTCCCGTGCTTTCTGCCCCAAAACCAGAATAAAGGTACGCATAATCATGGACACTTCATCTTGGGGCCTGGTCCAGTTTTCCGTTGAAAAAGCATAGATAGTCAAGAATTTTATGCCAATATCACGGGCTGATTTTATGATCTCCTCGACCCGTTTGACCCCTTCCAAATGCCCTTGAGTGCGGCTCATCCCACGGGCTTTGGCCCAACGGCCATTGCCATCCATGATAATAGCCACATGACGGGGGAGCTGGTCCTTGTCCATAATTAAAATGGGGGATATTCATCCCCCATCGTCAAAGCCCTTTCTGTCAAACGCAAAAATCCTCAAGGCCAAAAATACTTACGAGTGTCAGTGTCCTGTTGCAACTGATTTTGAAGATGGTTGTACTGTCGCTGCTACCACAGGCGGCTGAGCTTGTGCCTGTGCTTGCAGGGCAGCCATGGCCTTAGCTTTTTCCTGAAGCACTGTTTCCAACTTGTTTTCTAAATCAGATTTAGCTTCTGTTAATTCATCATACTGTTTCTTTAAATTTAAATTCACTACCTTTTCCTGCTCTAGAATATCAGCGATCTTTGCCATCTTACTCTGGTCTTCTTTCAACTCTATCTGAAAAGTCGTCAATTTAGCATCGTTTTTCTGCAAGGTCTCTTCAGCCACCATACGGCTGTAGCGCTCCTCTTCCAGGCTTTTGCCGGCTTTGTCAGCTTTTTGCGCAAACCGGACCACGACCACTGATAAACCAACTGCCACCATTAAAGATACGACCAATATAATGTCTTTCATTGATAGACCCTTCAGCTGGCGCCCTGATCAGAAGCGGCATCACCATTCTTAGTTTCCGTTTTGGGAAGGATGACGATTTCAACACGCCGATTTTTCTGCCGGCCTTCCTTGGTATCATTAGAAGAGACCGGCTTATATTCACCATAACCAATTGCTGCCAACCGGGGCTCGGACACGCTTTTATCACTCAAATAATGCAAAACAGACAAGGCCCTGGCCGTGGATAATTCCCAATTGGATTTCCAACCTGATCTCTTGATTGGTTGATTGTCCGTATGACCTTCAATCCCCACATTCAGATCAGCCACTGTCGTGTTTAAAACACTGGCCACTTTATCCAATTTTTCGTAAGAATCCTTGCGTAATTTGGCCTTTCCTGAATCAAACAAGACTTCAGACACAAAGGTAATGACCAGACCCTTGTCCTGCATTTCCACCTTCACTTGTTTATTATTGATCTCGTCTTGAAGGCGTTTTTCCAATTCATCCTTGGCGCGCGCCAATTCGTCAATATCGCTCTTTAATTTGGAAATCTTCTCAATGTCGGTACGGCGGC
>CAYZLU010000545.1:0-1639 GCA_964479285.1 uncultured Planctomycetales bacterium
TCCGACGGAGACCATTCCCTCATAAAAATAGACGTAAATCAGTATTGCCAGTATAAATGACAAAAGGGCCAAGTATTTGGAAGACTTGAACACATTATTTATCTGCGGCTCAAATAACTTTAACAAACAACCCATGGCCAAAGCATCAACCCGGAATAGCGTTGTCTGAAAATGATGAGGTGCTCGAAGAAATACATTTAAGCATGGAATCCCTTTGGCAAAGTAGAAATACCTGATTAGATTACAGGTGATCAAAATCAGCACACAAACACAAATTATGGATTTCTTCCGACGATCCGCGTCTTTTTGGGACAGGCAAATTAGCCATATAACAATCGGATAAAACAAGTAAAAATGTTCTTCGATGACCAGGGACCAGGTATGCACGAGCATGGGGACCTGGATGAAATAATTTTGCAAAAAAAAGAAATAGCTCCAAAGCACGGCCCCTTTGGCATGGCTGAACTGGGGGTACAATCCTTCTCTAATAACATAAGGAGGTGTGATTTTATAAATGATGATGGCAACAATCACCGCAAAGAGATACTGGGGAAGTATCTTAAAAGAGCGTCTTATGTAAAATCGTTTGACATCAACATCACCCTCCAAATGCTCTGTCAACAACCCAGTGATCAGGAAACCACTGATCACAAAAAACATATCAACCCCTATATTTCCAATAGCAGCCAAATTATGCAAAAAATACTCACAATGCTGTAAAAAAACATTCAGATTAACCGAAAACAGGACCACCAAACACCCATATACCTGGCCAAAGGCCTTGTGGACATTAAAAAAATAAAACAAATGGTGGAGCATGACCCAATAAACAGCAATGGCCCGAAAGCCATCTAAAAATGGATAATATTTCTTTTCTTTCAATTGGGGATCTGCCGCTTGTATTTCCAGGACCAATGCCTTTATCAGGGTATAAGTTATAATAATTTGATGAAGGATTTTAACACGCGTAAAAGAATAATTTTAAATAACAATTATTAATTTTCATTCAATCTCTAATTCATTCACCCTGCCTTCCTTTAGTGTGTCAATACAAAGACTCCAATAATCAGGATCATGCCTGAAACGACCCTCTTAAATAGGTTCTCTGGAATTTTCCCCATCAAAAGTATCCCTAATTCAGTACCAGCTAAAACACCTACTGCACCATATATAAGAAAGGGCCAAATATTCAATATGTCCTTCCCCTGTGTCAAAAAATAGACGGGCATACGGGCGCAATCAACGGCCAGCGCGATACCCGTTGCTGTTGCTACAAATTCTTTGCCTTTAAGGTCAAAACCGAACATCGCTGCAGAACGGATACCACCTTGATTACCGACTAACCCGCCAAATGCCCCGGACAAAGCCCCTGCCACCCAAGCCAGTGGTCCGTTTAATCTCCATTTATTTGATAACCCTGTCAAACCTGAAAATCCAGCGAAAATCAATAAAGATCCGAGAATAATAGTCAAAATAATATTTTGAAAAATAAAAGTAGGCCTCGTTAACGGATAAGCAAAAGCTGCAGGGTGGAACTAGTAAAATAGTGAACCCATTGCCCCATTGCTGATCTGATTCAGTCCTCGACTTCTCCTTCACTCTGCAGATCTACGTACTAACTAACCATGTCAGGCTCTTC
>CAYZLU010000546.1:0-1623 GCA_964479285.1 uncultured Planctomycetales bacterium
AGCTTCCAGGGTGTGTGTCAGACCGATTTCATGGCTTATTTTGTCAACATGGATGTGCTTTAATATAGCAGCAACCAGTTTGCCCGCTTCCCGGGCCACCAATCCACCGACAACCAATGCAGCCAACACCCCTAACACAGTTGGGATAAAGCTAGAAATAATGCTAAACACTGTTCTTAAGGGATCCAGAATGAATGTAAAGTAACTCATATGGACCTTCCTTTCCGACATCTTAGTTATCATACTTGGGATGTCTCAGCCCAAGAAGACGTGACCTCTTTAGGCTGTCGATTCAAGGATAGCATATTTTAAAGCCAAAACAAGGCCTCGAAGCCGATTTTGGGAAAGCGCTTTCAATAAAAAATCCCCGTCGGAATTATCCAACGAGGACTTTTTATTGTATCAAAAACTTAAATAATTCTTTCTCAATGAGTTACATAGGATCTATTTCTGGTCCGCCTCTACACTGATAGTGATAAGTACGTCATTGGAAACAGCAAAACCACCTTGGTCCAAAGTCTTGTTCCAATTAATGCCGTAATCCTGGCGATTAATGGTCACTGAACCTGTGATCCCTATCGCATTGCCCCCCATCATTGTTTTAACCGGGCCTGAAATAGTGACAGGAATAGTCACTTCCTTAGTAACACCCTTCATGGTCAAATTACCTGTGATGGCCGTAGGCGTAAATTTCGTACTGACAAAGGTGATGGTTGGAAATTTGGCCGCATCAAAAAAATCAGGGCTCTTCAAATGCGCGTCACGTTTGTCAATACGTGTATTAATACTGTTGACATCAATCGTCACATCCGCTTTAGAATTGGCCAAATCAGCAGGACTATACATGATTTGCCCGCTAAATTTATCAAACTCTCCCGGCACATTACTGATCATCATGTGCTTGACCGTAAAACCAAAACTCGTATGCGCGGGATCAATGGTATAGGTGTCCGCGGCGAACACCATGGGTGCTGTTAATAAAGCTATAAACATGACCAACACTTGGATCTTTTGACGCATAATGCCCTCTCCTTTTTTGACCCCGCTGTTTGCTGCCAACGGCAAGCGGGGCTTAGTTTTTTAAACCGATGCCTTTTTTAAACAAAAATAGATTAACTATACCCAGGATAATTGTCAAGACAACTAAGATAATTAGACATATGCCTGGATTGACATCTGAAAACCCAAAGAAACCGTACCTGAAACCATTGACCATATAAACCAGCGGATTATACAAAGATATTTTTTGCCAAACTTGAGGCAAGTTGTGGATCGAATAAAAAACACCTCCCAAATAAATCAAGGGGGTCAAAATGAAATTTTGAAAAAAGGCCACCTCGTCGAAATTACGGGCAAACAAACCATTGATCAAAGCTGCCAGGGAAAACACCATAGAACTCAAAAAGGTAAATAATATGACCGCCCACCAATGCGTGACTACCGGGTGCGCAAATAATAAAGACACTAAAAAAACCAAAATCCCCACCACAATCCCTCGCACCACACCACCAAGGACATAACCGGCAATAATGACCCAATTGGGTGTCGGTGATACCAAAATTTCTTCAATATTACGCTGGAATTTTGCCCCATAAAAAGAAGCGACCACATTGCCATAGGCAT
>CAYZLU010000547.1:0-1620 GCA_964479285.1 uncultured Planctomycetales bacterium
CCAAATGCGCTTCCAAATCCTCTTTATTGACAGACGTGATCGTCCCCACAAAGCCCAGGTCCTTGACAGCCTTTTTCTTTTTGACGAAAATAATGTTCTCCTGGCCTTTGAGGCCAGTGACATCGCCTTTAAGAGACTTGATTTCCGCGACAATCTGCTGGTTGAGTTTCTCCAACTCTTCCCCTACAATGGTGAGCGTCTCCTTGTCTGTGACCCGAATGCCATCGACAAATTCATTCTTTAAACCCTTCTCCTTCATCCGTGCCGAAATATGAGGGCCGCCGCCATGCACGATGATGATGCGAATCCCTACATAAGACAGGAATACAATGTCCTGCAAGACATTGTGGCGTATCTTGGGATCATCCAGAATACTGCCGCCGTATTTAACAACAAAAATCTTGCGGCGAAAAGCGTGGATGTAAGGAATGGCTTCAATCAGGATGGAAGCTTTTTTAACGATTTGATCCATCAATTGTACTCTCCGTTAATACGCACATACTCATAGGAAAAATCACAGGTATAAACAGTGGCACTGGCACGGCCTAAAGGTAATTTGACATTAATGGCGATTTCCTTCTTGTCAAAGGGGGAAAAAGTGATTTTCATGTTATGTTCATTGACCTGGTCGATACCCAAAGAGCCCACTGCCGCTCCCACCCGCCCCCAATTAGGGTTGCTTCCAAAAGCCGCGGTCTTGACCAACGCGGAATTAGCAATGGTCTTGGCGATTTTCCTGGCCTGTGTCTCAGCGGCCGCTCCCTTGACATTGATCGTTATAAATTTAGTGGCCCCTTCACCATCGTATACAATTTTCTTGGCCAAATAAGTGCACACAAACTCAAGGGCCTGGTAAAATTTCTTAAAATCTCCGTCTTCGGACACTATTTTGCTGTTTCCCGCCAATCCGCTGGCTTGGCAGGTGACCATATCATTGGTGCTCATGCACCCGTCGACCGTAATGCTGTTAAATGACCGGTCAGCAGCACGCTTTAATGCAAGTTTTAACATCGTCAAAGAAATGGCAGCATCGGTCGTAACAAATCCCAGCATGGTCGCCATATTAGGTTCAATCATACCTGAACCTTTGGCGCAACCGCCAATACTCACCTTCTTGCCGTCAACCCTGATCTCAACCGCAATTTCTTTTACTTTCAAATCAGTAGTCATGATCGCCCGGGCGAATTTCCCACCGCCGTTGGGGCTTAACCCTTTAATCAAGGACGGCACCGCATCAACAATCTTGTGATACGGTAATGGTTTTCCGATAATCCCGGTTGATGTCACTAAAACATCCCTAGCGCTCACCCCCAGGTGTTTGGCCACCAGTTCCGTAGAATCCTGGGCATGTTTTAAACCTGATTTTCCAGTGTAGCAATTGGCATTGCCAGAATTAACCAGTACTGCCCTGCCACGACCTTTTTTAATATGCTTCATGCTGACCACAAGCGGTGCTGCCTTGATTGAACTCTTGGTAAATACACCGGCAGTAACAGCCGGCAGTTCTGAAACAATAACACCCAGGTCAAGTTTTCCAGAACGCTTGATGCCTGCAGAAAGTCCGTTGGCCAAAAAACCCTTAGGTGTTGTCACTCCACCTTTAACAATCTTCATAGCAGC
>CAYZLU010000548.1:0-1620 GCA_964479285.1 uncultured Planctomycetales bacterium
TAATCTGCTTTAGTCTTAATTATTCTTATTTCATCCATGGTCTACCAATTCCCTTTTGAATATTCAGCATGAGTACCAATCTTCTCAATTTTAACGACCTGATACCGATAATTTACCTTTACTTTTAGCCTATAGCTATTGCCTTTAATATTAAAAATAACAATATTATCCTTCAAGGGGCTGGCGGTTGAGTATTTTTCTTTAATGTCCCTCCATCTCTCCCATTTAGCATCTGTTGCTTCACCTAGCCAAACATCGAGTTGTTTTCGGACATCGCCATGGCTCTCTTTAAAACTTTCCAGAACCTCTCGACCAAGAACTCTCATGGCTTTCCTTCTGTTGATAGTATATCATACTTGTTCCCATAATGGGAACATTTATAACACAAAAGAGCCTATCTTGTCAATAGTAAATTTTAGCAATGAAGAAGCCTAGGTCTTTTTAAATTTCTTTCCGCATTTAGAACATTGAATCTCATCCTCATCCAATAAAACACTTATAGACACTTTTTCTCCACAGTAAGGACATTTAACCTCATCTGCTCCCATAGTAAAATCAAATTCCATAAAGTCATCAAGGGAGCCACTCATCATAGAATTAAAAGTCGAACTTATTGACCATGTCCGATAAGTGCTTTGAAGATACATGAGCATAAATCATCGTTGTTTTGATATTACCATGCCCCATGAGTTTACTAAGTGAAGGCATATCAATATTCTTCTCAACTAAATAACTTGCGAATGTATGACGAAGAATATGAATACTGGTTATTTCTGAAAAACCCGCCTTTTTGGTAACCTTCATAAATTCTCTACGAAGTTTATTCTTATCAATCTTATTACCCTCTCCATCATGAAAGACAAAATTACCAATAACCTTTTCTTTTTGCTTTAATAATACCTTTAATAACCCCTTACTTATGTTAATCTTTCTTTCTGCTGTTTTAGGAGTCCAATCATCTTTGATACGAATTTCGATTATCTTATTTTTAAAATCAACGTCATTCCATGTTAGGTTCTCCAACTCACCCTTTCGTATTCCCGACTGAATTAAAGTATAAAAGATTGGATATTGCCATTCATCAGCGTTAGCTAACAGCTTTAACACCTGCTCCTTAGATAAACCTTTAGGTTCCTTCTTTATAAATTTAACCATTCCTACATTTTTAGCAGGATTAACATGCGTATAGCCACGTTCAACAGCCAAAATCATAACAGATTTCAGGGTCTGAATTTCTATATTGATTGTCTTGGGCTTTGCACCGTTGTCTTTACGGTAAGTCTTGTAATCATCAAATATTTTTGAGTTGAGTTGAGATAATTTAGTAATGTGAGGAAAATGGGTCAAGTAGTCTTTAAAGTTATCAATGATGGCAGAGTATCTTTTTAAAGTATTAGGCGAGTTGTTCGTATCAGTGTTTTTAAGAAACTCTTGAAATAGCTTTTGCAAGTCGCTGTCTTTAGGTAGGAAGTCCAGTTGGTTTTTATGGACTTTTATTTCAATGTCTTTAGCGGCAAGTTCGGCAAGTTTCTTATCAGGGCCAACATTCTTTCGAAAACGGATGCCCTTGACCATTAAATTGAGATACCAATTCTTTCCCTTCTTTACCAGCTTCGCCAT
>CAYZLU010000549.1:0-321 GCA_964479285.1 uncultured Planctomycetales bacterium
ACGGATTAAGAAGCGTGTAGAAAAAAGGAGCATAGATTTTTCTTCTTTGAAAGTTTTTGTTTTAGATGAAGCTGACCGCTTGTTAGAGATGGGTTTTATGGATGATATCAACTACATCACGTCTCAAACCCCCATTGATCGGCAAACCCTTCTTTTCTCAGCGACCTTTCCCAATGGTTTTAAATTATTAAGTGCTTCTTTGCATGAAGATGCTGCTCAAGTCACCATTGATTCACAGCATCAGCAGAGCACCATTAAGCAATTATTCCTTAAGGTCGAGGACGAGAATGCCAAATTCGACGCGCTTATGCTGCTCTTGGG
>CAYZLU010000549.1:331-1258 GCA_964479285.1 uncultured Planctomycetales bacterium
CCTTATTTTTTGTAACAGCAGGGAAAATTGCATCAAGGTGGCTAATTTATTTAAACGTCAGAAAATTGAAGCCCTGCAAATTCACTCAGAACTCGAACAGCAGGACAGGACGCTGGTATTGACCAAATTTGCCAATAAGAGCTGTACTGTTTTGGTGGCTACTGATCTGGCTTCACGCGGCCTGGATGTCAAAGATGTGGAAGTGGTGGTTAATTATGATTTGCCTTCAGACCATGAGCTTTATGTTCACCGCATCGGCCGTACAGGACGGGCAGGGCAGGAAGGCTTAGCTTTGAGTTTGTATACTCATAAAGAACGCGCCATTCTTGTGACCATTGGTGATTATTTAAAAACACCATGCGCGACTATTGAATTAAATGAATTACGCAAACGCCGCATGACGAGTTACGCGCCATCCATGACCACCATTTATATCAGCGGCGGCAGAAAAGATGGCATTCGTCCCGGCGATATTTTAGGTGCCTTGACCAAGGAAATCGGTCTTCTGGGAAAGTATGTGGGCGCTATCCGTATTTTTGAAGTGAATAGTTACGTGGCCATTGATAATAATCACGTGGACCGTGCCTTGAAAGGTTTGCAGGATGGTAAGATCAAGGGTAAGAAATTCCGTTACGGCAAAGCGTAATTTAATCGTTCTCCCGTTGAACATCCATGGAGACGATGGTGTCCCCACGGATTTTTAACCGCACCACGATGGGCGCACAGCAGACTTCGCAATCCACCACAAATTCCTGATTAGGGCCGCCGCTTAGATCAACTAAAAGCTCATTAGTTTCTCCGCAATAAGGGCAGCTGAAATTTTCAAATTCTTCCAAGGACATATTTATTTTGTACGATGCTTGTCCGTTACCCAGAATTCCAAATATCGGCCCAACATCAGACGGGTTTGAGCGTGCAGGGCCGGCA
>CAYZLU010000549.1:1268-1619 GCA_964479285.1 uncultured Planctomycetales bacterium
ACCATCATCCATTCCATGGCATGGCCTATTTTTAAAAGCCAGCGGTAGCGTATTTTTGTTTTGGGTAAGGTAGCCAAAGACAGCGCGATGGTGATGCATATGGATAAGAAGCCCAGGGCAAAGATGGTGTTGGTGATATCAGGCACGTTGTAATAAACCACTGAAGAAGAAAATTCACGTCGGGCAAAAATAACCGGAAGCCATCCGATGATCGAGAGAATAAAACCGTTGGTGGCCCACGAAAGATGCCCTTCAAAAAGTTTAAAGCCAAGCCGCAGACGTTCATATAAAGGTATTTTTTTGGATTTAAGAAAAGCCCGCATCACGATCGGGAAATTCTCCACCCCCCAG
>CAYZLU010000550.1:0-1618 GCA_964479285.1 uncultured Planctomycetales bacterium
TCAACGCATTGGTTGTCGTCTGTTGGAAGCCTAAAGCGATACCGCTTAATAAATTTAACGCCATCCTAATAATTGTCTTTTTTGTAGTGTCATCAATTACTGTACCTGTCAGCCCCCCGGAGCCATCTTTGCTTAAAGCAAGCGCATCAATTTTGATCGTTGTTCCATCTTGAAAAACAATATCATGGAATTTCACAGTCACCCTGTCCCGTTGCCTGCCGGCAGATGCCGTACCATAAATCCTTGTTCCAAAAGGCAATAAAAGCACACCGTCAAAATAAAAGTCCTCCCATACCTGGGCGATCACTGGTGCTTCAAAGTTATTGGTCACAATATTATGGATCAGCAGGCATTTGACCATACTGCCTAAAGGTATGAGCTTTGAAGATTTAAAGTCTTTAGTGTCGTCAAAGATGATCATTTTGGTTGTGACCGGTGGTTCGCTGGTGTGGCTGTACTGGTTATACCCTGCATTCAATTCAGAGCCAAAAGTCCTATTTTGCTTGGCTGGTGCTAAATCCTGGGCATAATCGAGATTAAAGTGGCTGCCTTGATCTTGGAAAGAATTATTAGCCGCTTCAATGACGTCCTTTTCATTCAGGATACTTTGATGGGGCACTTTTTGGGCGTGAAGTTTTTTCTGACCTGAAAAAGTAACGGAGCATATTATAAATACAACTACTACCATAACGCTGATAACAGTAGGCCGCTTCCTTCCTTTTTCATCTTTCTTAAGAAACAATTCTTTACCAAACATAATTGTCCTTTATGCCAATCTGGCATTCGAATTTGTTATCCATTGAAATATAGGAATCTTCCAACACTAGCCACCCATTGGTTTGACTGTTAGCCTTAACTTTATTGGTATCAAATAATATGTATTGCGGGGTAAATTCCTTTTGGCCTATCAGTAAGTGCGTGTTTTTCTCAACCAAGGTCAATGGATGGTCGGTCGTGTTATGAATAACAACATGAAGAATTACATAATTGGGCAATTTATTGATGAAGCCTTCTATAAAATCAATTTTGAGCTTGGGATAGGTATAGGAATAAAATAGATCCTTTTGGATAAATCTTCGGTCATTAATAGCCCTAAAATTTTTTAAAACAGGATAATTGCGGGCAAGTTTTAAAAGCTCATCTATATCAACACCCTTAGGCTTATTAGTATCGTTATCAGGAATTGAGTCCTTGGTATCAACCACATAATCAGCGCTTGATTCATCGGTAATCACAACCTTATAATTGAATCTCTGGCTTTTGGTAAATACAAAAAGATTAGTTTCACCTGTAGATTGGATGGGTTTGATAACGACACTTTTTGAATTTTGAGGGATTTCAATTTGGATCAAGGAATTATCGCCGACAGTAACCATGATCGGTTTTTCTTTAAATGCCAGCACTGTACAAAACCCTAAGGTCGTGTTGATCTTCAAAACATCTGATTCTAAAGGCGCTTCATAGATAACCTTGTTGTCATCTACATACCTGCGATCATCTTGCGCCCAGACAAGCGAGGTGATCAACATAAACATCAATAATGACACTTCTTTCATACAGAGGTTTCTTTCTTTTGGATCACATCGTTTAGCATCAATCCATAAGGGTTAGATTCATT
>CAYZLU010000551.1:0-1590 GCA_964479285.1 uncultured Planctomycetales bacterium
CTCACCAAAACAGGCCTGCTGGATTGGGGCGGATCCATTAATCCGCTGGCTGCCGCTGTAAAATGCTGCTGGCGTTTTACTACCGTTTCGCCAAGTTATTTGCAGGAACTTTCCATCAGCTCAAACGGACTGGAGTATTTGTTTTACCTGGAGCGCGCGAAAGGCTCGGGCATTATCAATGGTATTGATACCGATATATGGGACCCTAATAAGGACCCGATGATCCCCCATAAATTCTCCATTAAACAAATAACCAAAGGAAAGCAGGCTGACAAAGAAGCCTTGTGCGAACGATTTGACTTTACCCCACAAAAGCCGCTTATCTCCTTCATCGGAAGGCTTGTTTTTGAAAAGGGGGCTGATATTTTACCGGCCGCCCTTGAAAGAAGCTTTAATGAACATCCGGGCAAGTTTGATATGTTGATTTTAGGGGCGGGTGAAAAAGGTGTTGAAAACGGGCTGCTCCATTTAAAGACAGTGTACAACGAACAGTGCAATGTTTTTATCGGGTATGACGAGGCCCTCGCGCACCTCATCTATGCAGGCTCCGACTTTTTGCTGATGCCTTCGCGCGTTGAACCTTGCGGGCTTAACCAGTTATATGCCTTGCGCTACGGAACTTTACCGATGGTAAGAAGCACTGGCGGCCTGAAAGATACCGTTATCGACTTTGGCGATGAAGGCGGCTACGGTATCAGGTATAATAATGCCAGCATCGATGATATTTGCGATGCGATAAGCCGGGCGTTAACCTTGTACGAAAACACTAAACAAGTGCAGTTTTTACGAAAAATAATGATGGCGCTCGATTTTTCATGGGACCGTTCAGCCAAAGAGTATATAAACCTTTATGAAAGCTTAAATCCAATAATATGACCTCAAAAGTAATTTGCATAGTACTTGGCGGTGGCCAGGGAAGCCGGTTATCTCCGTTAACCGCAACACGTTCAAAACCAGCTGTTCCTATTGCAGGGAAATACAGGCTGGTTGATATTCCTATTTCAAACTGTCTTAATTCGGGGATCCACCGGATTTATGTATTAACGCAATTTAATTCGGCGTCGTTAAATAAGCATATCAAAAACACTTACCATTTCAGCAGTTTTAGCGAGGCTTTTGTTGACATCCTGGCTGCTGAGCAAACCCCGTCAAGCGTGGCCTGGTTCCAGGGAACTGCCGATGCGGTGAGGCAAAGTTTGCACCATTTGGCGGTACATGAATTTGATTATGTATTGATCCTTTCGGGCGACCAGCTGTACCAGATGGATTTTGAAGCGATGATCGCTGAGCACGTGGAAAAAAACGCGGAAATTTCTATCGCGACGATACCCGTACATGCAAACGATGTTCCGGGATTTGGTATATTAAAGACTGATGAAAACAGCATGGTGTCGGCCTTTGTTGAAAAGCCAAAAACCAATTTCGAAAGCTGGGCTTCGGAGGTTAGTCCGCAAATGTCGGCTGAAGGCAGGGTTTACCTCGCATCAATGGGTATTTACCTGTTTAACCGTAAACTTTTATATGATCTTTTGCAGGGTAATGAACGCACAGACTTTGGCAAGGAAATTATACCGCAATCCATTACTGAAC
>CAYZLU010000552.1:0-1584 GCA_964479285.1 uncultured Planctomycetales bacterium
GGAAATTCTTTGCCGCGGCCAATGAAACGTACAAGGTTGAACTCATTGACGGGATCACTGACAAAGAAGTGTCGATATATAAAACCGGCAATGAATTTGTAGATTTGTGCAAAGGGCCGCACGTGTATTCAACGGGTTTAATAAAAGGGTTTAAACTGCTTTCAGTGGCAGGCGCGTATTGGCGTGGGGATGAAAAGAGGCCCATGCTTCAGCGTATTTATGGAACTGCCTTTTTTACGCAAAAAGAACTCGATGAGTATTTAAAAATGCTTGAGGAAGCAGGCAAGCGTGACCACCGAAAAATAGCCACGCAGCTGGACCTTTTTCACATCTACCATGACACTGCCGGGGCCGGTCTTATTTTTTATCATCCCAACGGTGCCATGCTTCGAAAAATCATTGAAGACTATGCGCGCGCCCAGCATTTAAAGCGCGGCTATCAGCTGGTTGTGACACCTAATATTTTAAAAGGCAAACTTTGGGACATCTCCGGCCATGCCGAGAATTACCGTGAAAATATGTATTATTTTAAGGTGGACGATGAGGACTATGCGGTCAAGCCCATGAACTGCCCTGGGCATATCCTTATTTATAAATCACAGACCCGTTCATACCGTGACCTGCCTATTCGTTATTTTGAATTAGGGACCGTTTACCGTCAGGAGAAAGCCGGTGTTCTACATGGACTTTTGCGTGTGCGCGGATTTACCCAGGATGACGCGCATATTTTCTTGCGACCGGAACAGATCAAGAATGAGGTCATTGATGTCATTGATTTTGTGTTTGAAACCATGAATGACTTTGGGTTCCACGATTTACACATTGAACTTTCCACCAGGCCTGAGAAATTTATGGGCAGCATTGCTAATTGGGACAAGGCCACGGCCGCTTTAAAAGACGCACTGGAGACCAAAGGTCTGAAATATGATATCAATGAAGGGGACGGTGCTTTTTATGGCCCCAAGATAGACATTAAATTAAAAGATGCCATCGGCCGTCAATGGCAATGCGGGACCATCCAGTGTGATTTCTTTTTACCTGAAAGGTTCGAGCTTAATTATGTGGATGAAAGAGGAGAACAAGCGCAGCCAGTCATGCTGCACCGCGCGATTTTAGGCAGCCTGGAGAGATTTATAGGCACCTTGATTGAGCATTATGCGGGTAATTTTCCCTTATGGCTGGCCCCTAATCAAGTGGCGATCATTCCGATCAAAAATGAACACTTGAGTTTTGCCATGCAAATTAAAGCGGCTTTACAGCAAGCGGACATTAGGGTCGTCGTCGATGACCGCAATGAATCTTTGTCCAAACGTATCCGTGAAGCATCCGTTAAAAAGATCCCGTATCAGATCATCATAGGAGACAAAGAAGCACAGTCATCCCAGGTGTCTGTGCGTTTACAAAACGGAAGCGATTTAGGCACCATGAGCGGGGAATCCTTGCTGGAGCGCCTTAAGCAGCAGATTATTGACAAGAAATAGAATTTAGGGATAATAGGTGACCCTTAACAAGAAGGAATACATTCAGGAGGATTGACTATTTTAAAGAACATACGGATCAACAATCAAATTCGTTCCAAAGAAG
>CAYZLU010000553.1:0-1579 GCA_964479285.1 uncultured Planctomycetales bacterium
GTTTAGCATCAATCCATAAGGGTTAGATTCATTGGGTTTAATTTTTTTGATTTCAAAAATGTAGGTAATTGGCACTGTTTTATTGTTCCCATTAACATATAGCGTACGCTGACCGCTGATTTCAACCCAATAGGGGTTGTTCTTTTTAGTGATTTGAATACCACTCACCACAAACTGCTGACCTATTCCCTCTTTTTCAATGGTCAATTGATTGTGTTTATAAGCGTCTAATACAGCTTGTTTTGCTTTCACGGATAAATATTGACTGATTCCGTCGATTTGTTGAGGCAATGAGGTTGATGTAAAATTCAGGTACTGCCCTACCATCATCTTGGTAAAATCTTCTAAAAGCCCTTCATCTACTTTAAAATTCTTAGACTTTAATACGCCAATTGAGCCTTCTTCAGAATAGACCATCAAGGTTGGTTTATTCGCGACACCCAAGACAATCACCGCTAAAAATAAATTAAGCGATACGCTGATAATTAGAATGATACTTAAAGTCTGGTTGTATTTCTCTAACAGGATTCGATTAAAAATCAGTTCGCTCATCTTTTATTCCTTTGGGTTAGGATCATCATCATTGCCTGTCATAAAATCTTTAAATTTACCTGGTGATATACTTGGGTTTTGTGTCCCTGGCTGTGCCCCCGTGCTGTTAAATGACTTCATAGCATCTTTGTAGATGCCAGTTACGGTATTTGATAATTGATGGGTTGACATAAGCCCGCTAACTGCGGCTGATGAGCCGGCACCCACACCGGCCACCATGCTATTGACAATAAATGGTGAAAAAACAAGGACAAAACAAACAGCCAGATTTAAACAGGCAAATTGTTCAATACCCTGGCCTGAGGAGCCTATTTGATTACTTAAGGCAACGGCAATGGCAAGAACAATATGCCAAAGTATTGGCCATGAAAGTACCGAAACATAACTGGCATACCAGCCCTTTAACACCTTGGCCGTTGATTGGAACAAAATCAAAGGAACCAACACAGGCCCAAGCTTGTATAAAATGCCGGTAATCGAATATCGGATACTTTCCATGATATTGGAGACAATCGCATAAAAGATAAACGATAGATTAATGATTAAGTTGTGCAGGGAAAATCTGCCAAATATGGCACTACCCACCTGTGAGGCAATGCTCTGCTGAGTATTATTCTGAAACTGCTGCTGCATATTGGTACTCATGGCAGCGTATTGGCTGACAAAATCTTGATTAGGGTTAACTTTTTGGTCGATGCCAGTGATGATGGCGTATGTCGTATCCATGATCCATTGGTAATTTTGTAAAAGTATAAACCCAATAATGAGCCTTATAATCACGTCCATCCAATTGACACTGTGGCTTAATATCCCAATGTACTGAATAAACACCGCCAAAATAAACAATGAAACCAGCATATACTGGCCGGTACTCAATACCGTGCTTAAATCTGCTTTAACGGCGTTAATGACGATATCCATATCACCTACATTTTTAAAGATTGACTATCGACAACACCCATAAAATCTTTAACACCCTGGTTTTCCTGTTCAAAATTAATAGCGTCTTGTTTACGGTTTAAATTGG
>CAYZLU010000554.1:0-1576 GCA_964479285.1 uncultured Planctomycetales bacterium
TTGCGTGGCAAGGTCTCTTGTGTAATTGGATCTATGTCCTCTTTAATAAAATTAAACACACCCTTCTTGTAAGCCCTCAAATATTGATGATAAATCGCTTCATTGGTCGCGGCATCATTTTGGTCTATGCCTTTAACGGTCCCTTTATTGGCGTATACACGATTAAGCAACGCCTGTTTTAAATTGTGTTTAAACCACACTGCCAAAGCCTGGGCGAAAAATATCTGTCGTAAGGTCGCGAAGTTCTTGCCATCATTGATTTCTTTTTCAATTTCAGGAAGGATGATGGCACGGATGATTTGAGAACCGAGTTGATTGACTTGAGCTTGCCTTGTTTCTCTGACACTGGACGTATCTGAAATGGCATTATGCTTAGTCATTGATAAATAATCTTCTTCCAACATGACCTTTAAATGACCATCTACGATAAATGCCGTTTGATTGTGTTCATAAATACCGACACTTTGCGGTATTATCCATACCTTATTAAAGGTATTGACTGGTACTTGGGTAGTGCCATACATCTGTTTTGCCTTGGCATAGACCTTGGCCCAAAAAGTCTTGCCTAAAGCTTTCTGCGGATATATTAAAGAAGCAGTCAATTGCTTGAGCATATAATCTTGGGCCAACAAATCACGGCCCATGGTTGTTTGCCCTAACGTTGCAGGAACCATCCGGTTTTTTTCATAAGGACTTAAATTGACCCAAATATCTTTATCCGGGATGGTCAAAGCAGCAAAGAAATACTTGATCATACGATCGGATTCGTCCTTTAAAACTGCCTTTGACATTTTAGACTGACCTGGATCCACGATGAAATCAAACAAAAATGGATTGTCTTTATGAACCGTTAATCCCCTGATTAAGGCCGGCTCAAATCTGGGGCTGACTGAAACCATTGTTCCAGGGACAGGAAGGTCATTTATGCTAAAATCTTGAGCATAAACTGGTTGATAATAGCTGGCTATAAAGGTAATACCTACGAGTGCGGCGATAAGACGTCTAAACATATATTTGCTCTCCAATTAAGATTAAAAGCCAAAAAATTAGTTAAGATAGCGATTATTAGCAAAACGCTCTCAACCTTAAGGAGTATAAGAAAAGGTAACATATTTTTTCAACTTGGGCAAATTTATTTTATAAACCGCAATTAAATACTCACACTTGCCATTCATCGTCGAATTCTTGAATTTCCCCCCTTCCCTACCCCAAATACAGTAAGATTAACAAACTTTTTTAAATAGCTCCCATTTTAGAAATGCACACAAAATAATTCAGAATTTTATTGACTCCCTTGTTCATGTCCTTATAATACATATAAAATAGTTTCTGTAGAAGTGTATGCCTGTTCCAGCAGTCCATTCGGTAAGTTCTCACATATTCTAAATGCTTCCAGGAGATCAATATGACTGACCAAAACAATAAAGATATAATCGATCTTGTTGAAAAGACACTCACAACAGAAGAGCTTACAAAAGATTACGTGGACATTAAACAAGCCAGCCAAATCCTTAATAATGTATCCACCAAAACAGCTAAGAAATACATAGATGATGTTTCCGAAAGCCATGGTGTT
>CAYZLU010000555.1:0-1565 GCA_964479285.1 uncultured Planctomycetales bacterium
GGATACTTACTTATGACCTTACCCAAAATCTAAATTGGGAAGAGTATTATAAAATCATCACTCAAGAGTCCAAAATCCTTCCACCAAAACCGATAGAAAAGAAGGAATTGACTGAACTCGATGAATTAAAGATAAAGTTTCTCGAATATGCAACGGGCCGCGGTTTCAGTAACGGAACTGTAAAGTGGTATAAAAAGGGCATAGAAGTTTTTTATGATTTTATTGGTAGCAAAGATATATCTAAACTTGTTCAAGTCGATAAAAGAATTATGTGGGAATTCTACGGCTACGTATGCAATTACAAAGGAGAACGGGGCAATCCCGCCAGCAACGGCTATAAAAATCGTATCCTTGTAGCAGTGAAGTGGTTTTTAGGTTTCTTCTTAGATTTGAAATCCTGCATGATGACCCGAGAGTTGATTGGGAGAGATTTCAAGAAAAAGGCAGATTGTCCTTCATATGTATGAATAAAAAAGAAACCATCACATTATTGGAAGCTCCGCTATTAAGCACGGAGCGGTTAAAATTACGAGATAAAGCTATTTTAGAAATGCTCTATTCCACGGGCTTGCGTTCTAATGAGCTTAGGTCTCTTGATATAGAAGATATCGATTATGAACAGGAAATGGTGCACGTACGTTCGCCCAAAGGAGGCCCAAAATATCACAGGGTTGTTCCTATCGGCAAAACCGCTCTTCAATATTTAAATTTATATTTCAAAGAAGAGAGGCCAGGGATTGATTTTGAAGATAGCCAAGCGTTATTTTTGTCTTTTTGGGGAAAACGCCTTAGGAATGATGGAGTCTTGGATATTGTGAAAAAGTATGTTTTTCAGTGTGGATTAAGAAAGAGAATCACGACGCATTCTCTTAGAGTGACGTGCGCGACAGATATGTTGAGAAAAGGTGCAGATATTAGGTATGTTCAGGAACATTTGGGGCATGAGAGGCTTGCATCAACACAAATATATACACGCGTTAGTGTAAAGGATTTAAAAAGAGTCCATCAAAAGTATCACCCAAGGTAAGACTCTTTAATCGTTCTTTGACAAATCGTCCGTGGAAAGCGCTACTGCAGATTTTCCAGAAAAATGGTGGTAGTAAACTCAATTTCCACAGGAAAAATGCAAAAGCGGCCAGAAGACTAATCCGTCGTTAGGCAGGTTTATAACGCCTGATACTGTTGTCCAAGCACCGAGCAATCCACAGACGCTAAATCGGTATACGTATTGTAATAATAACCCTGTGAACCTGATTGACCCTGACGGCCACAGTTGGTGGAAGAAATTCTGGCATAAGATATCAGGGGCTGTTTCTTGGATTTTAGGGGGAGTATTTTTACATTCCCAAGTTCAGCAAGCTCTTTCAGGGGGAAGTTGGGTGCCATTAATAGTTCAAGTGGCAGCTTTTGCGGCTAATTTCTTATTGCCTGGTGTTGGGACTGTAGGCAATATTTTTATGAATGTTGCTATACATGCGGCAGTTGGAGCAGCCGAGGGTGCTATTATAGGAGGTCTATCATCTGTAGCTTTGGGTGGTAGTTTTGGACAAGGGGCTGGCATGGGT
>CAYZLU010000556.1:0-1558 GCA_964479285.1 uncultured Planctomycetales bacterium
GTAATCATTAAGCCGTTATAAGCGAGTTATTCCCTCCCCCTTGAGGGGAGGGTCAGGGGGGGGTAAAAAAAGCAATAAAGTTATTGCACAGCGTCGGAAAATAGCGATAATAAAAGTATGACCGACGGAGAACGGCTGGATCATTTTACATTGGTTATGAAGGCCAGCAAAGAAGAAATGGCCGATGAGATCATCCGTTTGCGTCGAGAGAATCGTGAATTAAAAGAACGATTGGAAAAAGAAGCAGCCAAAGAAGCGGAACGCAAGTCCCACCAACAACGCAAAGCCATCAAAGCCCGCTGGAAGAGGTTGGGAGCTCCAGTTGGTCATCATGGCGCTACCCGCGCCAAACCCGACCACATTGATAAAACAATAGATCAATATTTAGATTCCTGCCCAGACTGCGGCTGTAAGGGCATCCGCCTTGCGCCGAGTATTGCTCAAGAACATATTCAAGAAGACATCATTCCTGCACGCGTTGAAGTAACAAAGTTTATTCATCATGGGTATTGGTGTCCATGTTGCGGCCAGGTCAAGATTGCCGGTTATGCACCAGAGGAAGTTCCCAAAGGCTATCTTGGGCCCAATGTGCTGATATTGACAGTGCGTATGAAGTACCATCAAGGATTATCCTATGAGAAAATCAGGCAATTTTTAGAAGGATTTTGTGGATTAAAGGTCACTGAGAGTGCGTTAGCAC
Organism: uncultured Planctomycetales bacterium; assembly: GCA_964479285.1. Lineage (GTDB taxonomy): Bacteria > Omnitrophota > Gorgyraeia > Zapsychrales > Fredricksoniimonadaceae > JABDGZ01. Next base: position 701 of record CAYZLU010000556.1, read on the forward strand.
AAGCCTTGCAAAGGATAGCCCGTTGGCTTGAAGTGGAAGAATCCATTGTGTTGGCAGCGATACGTGCAAGTCCCTATGTTCATATAGATGAAACAGGCTGGAAGATTGCCGGGCGTGGACATTGGCTATGGGATTTTGTCAATTTGCAAGCGGCCTTGTACAAAATCCGGCGATCGAGGGGAAAATCTGTCCCTGAAGAAGTCCTGACTAAGGACTATCAAGGCAATGTTATCAGTGATTTTTGGTCAGCCTACAACAAGATCGGCAAATTACGCCAGCGCTGTATAGTGCATTTAAAACGTGAGATGAAGCGCGTAAAGGAATTAGATGCATCGCAAAATTCACAGCAGGCGTATAAATGTTTAAACCGTATCCTCAATGATGCCAAACGGCTGAATGATAGGCGCAAAGAATTTGATGCGCTAATATTCATCCATCGATTAAGATTATTGGAACATCGGTTGTTTGAGTTTGCCACCGGGACTTTTGAAGGAAAACATTGGCAGAGAATATCTGCCAGGATGCTCAAATATTATCGGGAGATGCTGACCTTCCTGAAGGTCAATGGCCTGCCGTCAGACAATAATCATGCAGAGCGTATGATTAGGCCTAATGTGATTTTTAGAAAAATCTCTTTTGAGAACATGTCAGAGAAAGGTGCTCGAGCCCATGAAGTGTTGATGTCGCTGTTACAGACATTGCGTCTACAAAAGATGGAACCATCAACATTTTTCAAGCAGGCTTATCTTGCTCATCGCCAAGGACACATGAAACCGCTGTTGATACTTCACTAACCCCCTCCCTGACCCTCCCCTCAAGGGGGAGGGAATAACTCACTTATAACGGCTTAATGATTAC
>CAYZLU010000557.1:0-1555 GCA_964479285.1 uncultured Planctomycetales bacterium
GTACTCCTATAAGTCGCCACAAGGGGGAGGGAAATTTCAAATTCATTTTCCCAATGCTAACCGAAAAGCTAAATTCTTTGGTAATCCTACTTCAAGGATTTTTCTTTGGGCTTCGTGGATATTATAAGGCACACGTCTTAATTCAATGGTCTGTACCTCGGTGTCATAAATGCAAAAACTGGCCATTGGATTACCGTCCCTGGACTGGCCGACACTGCCCACATTGACCATGTATTTATAATGGGGTTGTATTTCTATGGTTGAATTTTTTAAATAATAATATCTCCCATCCCCTTCAACAAATGCCCCTGGAACATGGGTATGCCCTATAAAACAAACAGGCACATCCATTATTCCCAAACTTGGTTTGGCTTTGGACAATTCGGTCATATATCTAAATTGCTGAGGTTCGTATAATGACGAGTGGACCAAAATACAATCTTTATTTTTAACAACCAATTCAAGCGCATTCAAGAAAGCAATATCTTCCATTGAAACATGTCCCCGCGTCCATTCCACCGCTGCCCTGCCATCATCGGTGAAATGGGAAAAATCCAATCTGCCTCCCACTGCCCAGTCATGATTGCCAGCGACCGTAACGGCTTTAAATTGGCGGACAATTGCCAAACATTCTTTAGGGTTGGCGCCATAACCCACGATGTCCCCGGCGCATAACAGCGCCTGCACACGAGCCAGGGTACACTCCCTAAGAACAGCTTGCAAAGCTTCTAAATTACCATGAATATCTGATATCACTGCGTAGCGCACTTAATTATCCTTTAGTCATACAATCTAAATATAGGTCCTGTGTTTCTTGGGTGTTACGTTTAATGTCAAAATGTTGTTGGATCCTTGTCCTTGCAGCGTTTCCTATTTTTATTCTTTTTTCTTTATCCTTTAATAAAGACAAAACCGCATTAACAAAAAAACTCTTGTCATGTGGGCCAACCAAAATTCCGCTTTGACCATTTTCAATTAACTCTGGATTGCCGCCGTCATTCATGGCCACCATGGCCCGTCCCATACTCATCGCTTCTAAGACTGAACGGCTGCAAGCGTCCTGGGAGGTCACATGGCAGGAAATGTCGAACATTGCGATCCAGGGACGGACATCATCCTGCCTGCCCGCAAAAAATAAACAATTTTGAAGTCCTAACGCGTGTGATAAAGCCTCTAATTGCTTTAATCGTCCTTTGGATGCCTCTTCAAACTCTCCTCCAATAATGAAAAAAGAAACATCGGGCTCCAGGACATGGATGAGTGCTGCTGCTTCTATGAAATACTCCACCCTGCGTCGTAGGGTCAAATTAGTAACAATGCCTACGGTCAATCTTTGCTCACAGTCATATTTATTTTTTAATCCCATATCTGCTGTTATAGGCATAAATCGGCCAAGGTCAACCCCGTTTAAAATAACTTTAATTTTGGAGGGGAATTCACCAAAACGCCTGGCCACTGCCTGGGAATTACAGATGACGGCGTTGGGTAAGAACAACAGCATCTTGGTGATGTCTGCTTCACCTTTCACCAGGATATTACGCTCATGCCAAATCAC
>CAYZLU010000558.1:0-1553 GCA_964479285.1 uncultured Planctomycetales bacterium
TCGCCGGCATCCCTGGCAATGGCCTTGACCTCAATGATGCCTTCATAGATCTCAGGCACTTCCAGTTCAAAAAGGCGTTTGACAAAATTTGGATGGGCGCTGGAAAGAATGATCTGGGGGCCGCGGTTTTCCCGGCGGACTTCCAGCACATAGGCCCGGATGCGTTCACCCTGGCGGAATTCTTCCTTATTGCTCTGTTCGCTTTTAGGTACCAGAGCTTCAGATTTTCCAAGGTCCACAATGATATTGCCGCGTTCAAATCTATAAACACTGCCGCTGATGATCTGTCCGATACGGGCATTGTATTCGCCAAACACAACGTCCTTTTCTGCCTCCCGGATCTTTTGGATGACCACTTGTTTGGCGGTCTGGGCTGCTATGCGGCCGAATTCACTGGAATGGATCTCTTCATCCCCGGCCCAGGCCTTGATCTTTCCAGTCTTACGGTCTAAGGTCACTTTAACGTCTTCTTCTTTGTCCACAGTCCATATCTTTTTGGCCGCGGAGGCCACGGCGGCCTCGACTGCTTCAATCAAAGTTTCTTTATCAATTCCCTTGTCCCGCTCCAATTGTTCTAAAATAACCATCAATTCACTGTCCATACCAACCCTCTCTTAAAATAGGGGACAGCGCCCTATTTTTATTTGTAAGCATGTCAAAACAATAGGGCGCTGTCCCCTATTTTCCCTTAAATGACCAGCATACCTTTAATAATCAAGGACAAAGGTAAAACCATTTTAATTTTACCAGAAATATCCACCGTCAACGTAGACTCTCCCACTTCGGTCAACATTCCCTGCACTTCTTTTTTCCCGCCGACAGGTTCTTTGAGCCAAAAACGGATCTCTTGGTTGGCCAATCGCATAAAATCTTTACGCGTGACCAGCGGCCTGTCTAATCCTGGGGAAGATAACTCCAGGGAGAAATCTTCAGGGGACAAAAAGTTTTCCTCTTCAATCGCAGCTACTAAAGATTTGTTTAGTATAGCACACTCTCTTATAGTGATGCCACCATAAGGTTTATCTGCTATGATTTGGATAAGTACGTCATTCTTGCTGCCGCCAACTTTTAATTCGACCAATTCCATCCCTGCAGCATCAAAAACATTTTTAGCCAGTGATTCAATTTTTGAATTTATCTCAGCGCTGATCATCAGCTCTCACTCCGTAAGATGGGCCACCGCACAACTAAATAATAAGGCCTTGTAGTTTTAAAATCTCTTCTTTTACTTTATCCTTATCGACGGTCACCACCTGTCCGCTGCGGCGGACCTTTATTTCCACCTGGTTATTGGCAAGCATGCGTTTACCGATAATGATGCGCAGCGGTACTCCGATTAAATCCGCGTCATTGAATTTTCTACCGGCGCTTTCATCACGGTCATCCAAAAGCACGTCCAGGCCTGCCGCACTAAGCTCTTGATAATAAGTCCGGGCCAGACTCACGGCCAGATCATCCGTGGCTTGAAGAATTAGAATTTCTACGTCAAACGGGGCGACCTCCCGAGGCCAAATGATCCCACCGGCATCATTATTAACTTCAATAATAGCAGC
>CAYZLU010000559.1:0-1552 GCA_964479285.1 uncultured Planctomycetales bacterium
ATGGGACGGCACCCCAAGACTTGCCATAGAATCCAAAAAACACGCAGCGAGCCGCCCCAAACCGCCGTTGCCTAAACCAGCATCAACCTCTTGCTCACGGACAATCTCCATGTCCAATCCTAAATCATCCAGGGCCTGGGCAGCCTGTTTTTCGATGCCTAAATTATACATGTTATTGCCCATCAGACGCCCGATCAAAAATTCCATGGACAGATAATAGACCCGACGGACATTCTTTTTATGGTACCCCTGCTGGGTCTTGATCCATCGCTCAACGATACGGTCCCTGATCGCCAAAGACAAGGCCATAAAATTATCATGCATGGTCGCAGTATATTGATCTTTCGATAGGGTGTATTGCCGGTTCATCTGGAAAGATAATTTTAAAGCTTCCTTGGTCATTTCTTTAGTAGAAACAAACCAATCAGCTTGTTTTTTGGCATCAGACGGCATGGATCCTCCGATCTATTTTGCAACAGGAACAGGTGTTGACACGCCCGCAGAGGTAGGCTGGGCTAACTTTTTACTTAAAGATTCAAGAGAATTTCTGGTATCTGCTAAGGTGTTCTTCAAATCATTGTTTTCTTTCTGTTTCTCTTCCAGTTGATACGAAAGCACCCTGATTTTATTATTTTTTAGGTTTATAATATTCGTAACAGTAGCTGTGTATTCCCTCAAATTATTGGCCCTTTTAGCATTAATATCATCCATTAAAAAAATGAACACGACCAAAAAAGCAATCACAACTAAACCAAACAAAGTATCAATCTTTTTATTCTCCACCTTTCTCCTCCTTGCCCCGTCAAATGACATTGGATTTTTATTTTTTCTAAAATATCGTTAAATTATAAAGCAAGTAAGCTTTACACACAAGAGTTCTGTAGGATATTTATTAGCAAGGACTTACAGGAAGGACACTACACTTACATCACTTTGTTACCCCTGGCGCGTAGACAATCAATTCGCCTTTAAACCTAAACAAAACATCGCCATAATAATGAAAAACTTCCGTCTTAGCATTGATGATGGCATCAGACCCTCTTTTTCTAGCAATGACTTTTGCCTGATTGGTCAATGTTTCAGGACTTACTCCATTACTGGCAAAACCCTCAATGGAAACCTTCCCAATCACATAATAAGGGTTACTCGCCGATTGCACTTGCGACTCAGGATAAACATTGACCGTATAAAACTCATCTTTAGGAGGGAACCGCTGTTCTGTATAATTAACATAGCTTGTACTGGTTGCACATCCCGCTAAAGCCAAAACAACCAAAGTTAACAATAATATTTTTCTGGGCATAAAATATTCCTTTTTTTTAAACTGACAGTGCGAGCGAAGCAATAACTAAAGATCTATTTTCCATACATCAATTTAAGTTGAGACACCTTGGGGAACTCAGCATAAAATTCACCCTGGGGTCCTGTAAACCCATTTCCTGATCTTTTTAGAAGGACAGATGTATACCCACCTTTATCATTAGGAACATTAATGGTAATTGAATCATCTGGATTTGGGCCCACGGATGTTGTGGTGGCTGTAGTAGCCGGT
>CAYZLU010000560.1:0-1545 GCA_964479285.1 uncultured Planctomycetales bacterium
GGTGGACCAATCGAATTTGGAATTCCATGAGCTTCCGCCGCTGAAATTGCCAACTGTACCCAATATGCCGCCGGCCCCTAAAAATTTACCGTTTTTAAAATACCCCACACCTGTAAGGCCGAATGAATAGGACATAGGGTATCCCTCTTGCAAAATTCTTCGTTGCACTTGGTCTTGATCAAGGCCTAAGGTAAAAAGATTATTAGCGGTCAAAAATGCAATTTGGTTTAAATTCAACGATGAGCTTTGACTAACCGATGGGGATGACACGATGTTAACATTTGTCGTATTGGGCAATGTAGCTAAAGTGAACAAAGGAGAAAGTCCAGTATTTATATCTGGCGGCGGAGGCGAACCACCAGCCACAGTCTGGTTATTTTGATTTTTAATGGCATTCAGCGCATTGGCAATCTTGTCTCTCTCCTGTGGGTCGGCATATAGGATTATTCTAACTGGCAACCCTGGCTGAAGAATATTCTGAATATCGTAAGCTGTCACCTGAATACCTTGATAGCCGTCCATCTTTCTTTTTGAGTCTACAAGATTCGTATTCACCGCACTTATCTCACCCGGAATAAAAATTCCATTAGAGGTTTCTACAGCAACAGGCTGGCTTACTGCAACAGGCTGGCTTTGGGGTAATAAAACATAATTAAGTGTATTTTGAGTTTCTCCGTTTGTCCTGACATCTGCGCCCACATAAAATCTGCCTTGCCCGATAGTTAAGAGTCGATCACCAGAGGAAAATACCTTTGATTGATAAGCCCCATCCATGTTATGAACAACCCCGTTGCAGGGAGCTCGCACGGTCAATTGATCAATCTTAGTTTCGAGATTTTTTAGTTTAGCTAAAAGGGCATCCCTTTGCACATTTAAAGTATCCAAACTTTTATAATCAAGCAGGGATTCTCCGTTGAACCCCCGCCATAAGCTCAAAATCAACTCAATGTTATTGATGCTCAAACGGGTATTTTGATACTCCTTAAGAACATATGGATCATAAAAAATGAATAAAATATCTCCTGTATGGATATTTTGACCTTCATGCACCATATATTGGCCTGGGCCTTTAGCAGAAGCCACTACGGGCGTATCAATGGAATCATTAACCTGGACCAAGGGTTTATCTTTAAGGCCGTTAACGGGGCCAAGATTTCCTTTGGACAAATAGGTGGTCAATTGTATATCTGCTTCCTGTCCTTCTGTCGCAATCGGGGATGATAAAGTGGCTTGAAGGCTCAATTGTAGAAATTCTTGCTGGGCATCTAAAGAGACGTGAATGTTGTCTAAATTGATAGCCTCTTGTCCATTGACAGTGATTTTAAACTTGCTCAAATCCACTGTTGGGGGCAATTTTAGATTTAAGGCCACCCGCTGTAAGTCGGAAGAGTCCACCAATTTACTTTCAGGCGTCACGGCAGAGCCATCAAAAAGAAAACGCTGAGTGATGACCATGTCATGAGGAACTATAATTACATCTGTGACTGCTTGTTCATAAAGGTTTATCAATTCTTGGTAATCCGCATATACCTGTTGACGCTGTGT
>CAYZLU010000561.1:0-1540 GCA_964479285.1 uncultured Planctomycetales bacterium
TTATGAAAAGAACCGCATTATTAAGGAAGACTTTGGCAAGACAGAAATGGGCCGTGATCTTTTAGCACAAGATTATATGCTAAAACAAATCACTGCTTCATTGATTTACCCGCAGGACAGGTTGGGTCAAAGATTTTGGGATAAGGTTTACTCCAAGGCTCAACAACAGTTTGGCACATCCAATATACCAGTGAACACCTTTAACAAGGTGTGGATTGTCCCAGATGATGCCCTCGTTTATGAAAAAGGCAATACAGCGTATGTTGTCAAGAACCACTTAAAGGTCATGTTAGAGGAAGATTATCTTTCTTTGGCAAAACATAGTGGGATACAATACAAAGATGCCAACAAGACACATTCAATAGCTTCTCAGGTTGTACGGGAGATTGTTTTACCTGCCTTGGAGCAAGAGGTCAATTCAGCCAAGAATTTTGCCCCTTTAAGACAAGTATTTAGAGGTATGGTTTTAGCGGCCTGGTATAAGCAGGCGTTGAAAGGGTCTTTGTTAGGGAAGATTTATATGAATAAATCCAAACTCAAGGGGGTAGAGCAGGACCCCAGGAACAATGAACTCATCTATAAGCAATACCTTAAAGCATTTAAAAAAGGTGTCTTCAATTTTATTAAAGAGGACGTTGATAAATACACTAATGAAACCATTCCCCGTAAATATTTTTCTGGCGGGGCAACAGGGCAATCTTATGATGAGGGAATGATAGGGATAAATGGGGGACAGCCTGTTTTAAAGAGGGTATCAGAGCTCACGGATCCAGACGGGGCACAGGTTACAAGGGAAGTTGGGGAAGAAGATATAGTTGCAACAAAAACAGACGAAGAAAACACTTTGGCCCCAAGGCCAGTCATAGATCAAGCCATGATTTTCCAGAAGCAACCGACAGTAGTTGCCTATAAATTTTTTAACGCGAATGGAGTGCTTTTTGAAGGCCAGATTATTTCAAAGGCAGTTAGATCAGGAAAGTCCAAGTATTATTTTACGTTGGGTTTTAATGCACCTGGGAACATTGCTTTTGCTCCTTCAGTGGGGGTCAAGATTAATGAATATTTTTTAGGTGAGGATGAGGAGTTTGCCACGCAGCTGCTTTATACCTTGACGAGTGAATCCGCGTGGCAGTTGAATTTAAGTGCTAATGATGGCAAAACAACTGAAGAAATGCAAAAACTTTCTGACACAGTGAAAGCGAATATGGCAAAAAGAATTTATCAACATCGTTATGGAGAAAAATTGAGGCCTTTTGAGCGTTTCATTGCTCAGGAATTGGCAAAAGGAGACATTAAACCTGCGCAGCAAGAAGCTTTTCTTCAAGCATTGACATATTTAAGTGATATTTTAATAGGCGAACATTCATTTTGGGATGTAGTCAGGGCCCTAAAGCACATGGTTTATATCCGTTTGGCAGGACAAGAACATCCAGAGGTGTTTTGGAGTTCTACTATAAAAGAACTGGCGCCAGTCATCAGAAACGCCCAGGATATTTATGAGATTGGTAATAGGGCAATTCCGGATTATTGGAGAATGTTG
>CAYZLU010000562.1:0-1540 GCA_964479285.1 uncultured Planctomycetales bacterium
ACCCAAAAGACCGATATACACGGCAGTCCCACCGATACTTCCGACAATACCAATAAAACGTTCCAATTTGATCGTTTCAACAGTGATCTCCCGCTCCATAGCATTCGCAATAAGCTTTTCATCATGGCCATGCAAATTCAGGCCTGCCAGGGCCACGCTCGCCACAGGCGTATCAATGTTTTTACAAAGACCTATGGCATTAAGCACATTATTACCCGCCAATTCTTTACGGATCTGGCTTAAAACAACTGCCCGGGAGAATCGTGAACGGCGATTGTAGTAAATCACACGCTCAATGATCACTGCTATCGATAAAACGGAACAAAACATGAGAATATATATTGTAAATCCGCCGGCAGAGATGATTTCCAAAATATTTTGATTTTTAAACATAGCACTGATTCTAACCGAATCCCTCGGACAAAACAAGCAAAATACAACAAATCAACCATATTCCCTATTTATACATGAAAATAGCCTTGACTTACATGACTGTTGGGCGCAAAATGGCATACATGATCATAGGAATCCCTAAAGAAACCCATCAAGGAGAACAGCGGGTCGCTTTTATACCCTCTTCGGTGGACCGTTTGGTCAAAAAAGGTGCCCAGGTCATTACAGAAACGGGTTTAGGGGCTTCCATCGGCATTTCTGATGAAGAATATAAAAAATCAGGCGCCGTGATAGAGGCCGACCGTTCCTTGCTGTTGTCTTCTGCCGATATTCTCCTTCGCTTGCGCAAACCTCCTCTGGAGGAGGTAAACCTTTTTAAAAAAGGCTCGATCCATATTAGCTTCCTTGACCCTTTCAATGAAAAGGCATTGGTGCAGGCTTTAGCTCAAAATCAAATCAGCTCTTTTAGCATGGAAATGATCCCGCGCACCACCCGCGCCCAAAAAATGGACGCCTTAAGTTCCCAAGCGAATTTAGCCGGATATGTGACTGTCATTTTAGCGGCTGAGCGTCTGCCTAAAATATTTCCCATGCTCATGACTGCGGCAGGTACTATTGCCCCAGCCAAGGTCTTTATTATTGGAGTTGGTGTGGCTGGTTTACAAGCCATTGCCACGGCCAAACGTTTGGGGGCCCGTGTTGAAGCTTTTGATACCCGGCCTGTGGTCAAAGAACAAGTGCAGTCGCTGGGCGCTAAATTCGTTGAAATTGATTTAGGTGAAACCGGACAAACGGCTCAAGGATATGCCAAGGCTTTAACTCCTGAACAATTAGAGAAGCAGCGCCAGGGAATGAGTAAGGTCTGTGGACAATCAGATGTTATTATCACCACAGCGCAATTATTCGGCCGTCGCGCACCGGTTGTTTTAACACAAGATATGATCGCCCAAATGAAACCTGGAACCATCATTGTGGATATGGCTGTTGAATCCGGCGGTAACGTGGAAGGCTCCAAACTTAATGAAGAAGTTGTAACTTCTAACGGTGTTCGTATTTTAGGGATGGGAAATCTTCCCAGCCGAGTTGCAGTGCATGCCTCTCAAGTGTATTCCACTAACCTGCACAATTTACTGGAAGAATATTGGGA
>CAYZLU010000563.1:0-1533 GCA_964479285.1 uncultured Planctomycetales bacterium
AAGAAAGTAGGCCGTCATGTGGTTATCCTGCATTCCGGCAATGTGGGTCTGGCCCCGGTATTCATTTGGCCTTTTGACTGGATCATGACTGAACGGGCCCGCACCGTCCGTCGGATATATATGCAGAAAGCCCGGGAGAACGGTGTTTTGTATGTAGATTTATTCACCGAACGCAATACCGATTTATTTTTAAAAGACATCCCTAAATACTACTGTTTAGACCATCTGCATCCCAGCGGGGAAGGCTACAGATGGTGGTACGATCGGATACGGACTACGCTTAGCAATGCGGGAGTGGTCCTGAAATAAAAGGAGTTTGATATGCGCTTTTCCTGGATTATTTTATTTAGTTTTATCGTTGCTGGTTGTGCCTCGAATGTTGTCTACAATCCCATGCAGCAGGCCAGCCCTTAAGAAATAGCATTAAATGAAAGCAGTTTTAAAGAGATACAGGACGGGATGACCCTGGACCAGGTGCATCAAATCATGGGCCAAGAACTTGTTATTGGTTACAAAGATCAGACACCCGGCTATAAACCCCTGACCATTCCAAATCCTTACAAAAGCGAGACTGTCAAGGGCACCGGCTATTTTATCGAATATTATATTGAAGCCATACGCCAGCCCGATGGTGTCGTCAGCGACAATGAATTGATGCCTTTGGTTTTCAAAGAGAGCAAGCTCATCGGCCGCGGCTGGCCCTTGGTTAATTCCTTGAATCCTGCCAAGCCTGCCGCATGAAACCTTTTTATGTTTCATTAAAACCTTTTTTAAATCATGGCGCTCTTAATCGTCCGACGCCGTGGAAGGATATTTTTGCTAATGATCACCCGTTAGAAGTGGAGATCGGTTTTGGTAACGGCGAGTATTTGGAGAAGATAAGCCGTGAGCGGCCGCAAATTAATTTTGTCGGATTTGAACAGTATTGCGAACGCATTCACAGGACCTTGCGCAAACTTAGCCGCACAAGCCTGGATAATGTAAGGGTATTACGGTTAGATGCCAGGGCCGGCTTCGAGCGTTATTTTACACCTAAGACCATTGCCGTTGTGCATTGCCTTTACCCGCCGCCGTGGCCTAAAAAATCAGATGCCAAGCACCGGCTTTTTACGGGAGATTTTTTACGGCTTGTTAACAGCCGCCTGATCGACGGCGGTGTTTTAAAAATAGTGACAGACCATTATCCTTATATTGAATGGGTTAAGGAGAATATCCAGGACACCGGGTTTAACGTCGAGTTTAAAAATATTCCGCCGAATTACGGTACTAAATTTGAAAATAAATGGGTCAAGGGCGGTCAAAACGAATTTTATGAACTGCTTTTGACCAAAGAGCAGCATATGCCCGTGGGAATAAAGGAGGACATCGCTTTGCAAAGTTATCTCGTGGATCATTTTAATCCTGAAAATTTTGGTTTTAAAGATTATTCCCAAGAAGGGGTGGCGGTGTCTTTTAAAGAAATCTTATATGATGCCAAAAAGAAAACAGCCCTGGTCCATGTGATCGCCTGCGACGGGCCGCTGGCCCAGAATA
>CAYZLU010000564.1:0-1532 GCA_964479285.1 uncultured Planctomycetales bacterium
TGCATTTCCTGCAGCATCCGACGACCGGATGGCGCCAATATCAAAACTTACCATCGTGGCGTTGCGGATAATCTGTTCCACAACTGGTATGTTACCCGTTAACTCACCCACGCGATGAACGTCAAAATAAAGTTTGTCCATCACCCTCAGGCTTTCCTGGCTGGTATAATAAGTTTGGTAGCCCAGGTTACTGTAATTAAAAAGGTAGTTGGGCTGATGCAGGAATATTTTATTCAGATAGGATTCGGAAGTGGTGGCGATGCTGTCCGGATCCATGTCGTCGTCCTCCAGGTCAAATTTCGAATCGATAATGACGAGGTCTACTTTTTGCTCCAATGTTTCGTAAGCGAGGTATTGTGCATAGGTGAGGTCCTGCCCTCCGCCCAGGATCACCGGGATGATGTTCTTTTTGATCAACTCATTTACCACGGTCTTTACTGCAATATAAGTATCCGTAATGGTAGCGCCGGGGCGGATGTTTCCCAAGTCGACTATTTTGGTGTTGTAGTTGCCTTCGTTCAACAAGTAAAGTTTTTCGCGGATATAATCGGGGCCCAATGCACATCCGGAATTATTGATGGAGTTGCGATCTTCCTGCACGCCGATCAGCGCGACGTCGATTTTATCTTCCAGGCCAGGAAAGCCATTTGAAAAATACTCAATCTTGCTGCCCAGCTGGCTGGTGTAATATCCCTTTTTAGGGACGATCTTGTCAGCATCAATAGGCGCAAAGAAATCGGATAAAGACATGTGTTGATGTGCAAATATGTATTAATGTGCGAATGTGCAGATGTGCAAATGTGCGGATTTTTTGACTAATGAAGGAATTGGCTGCATCTCTTTTTTGCCAGGTCATTTTTAATGGGCGAATATAAAAATCCTTTATTTTGAGTTCATTTTTAATCCGCACATTTGCACATCCGCATATCTGCACATCAGGACATGGTTTTAATCACCGGCGCAACAGGTTTTTTAGGTTCGGAACTGGCTTTACAGTTGGTTAAGCAGGGCGTAAACGTCCGTTGCACTAAACGGGCGAGCTCCTCTATCCCCGAAATATTAAAGCCTTTTACAAAACAAATTGAATGGATTGAGGCTGACCTGATGGATGTTTTCGCGCTGGAGAGTGCACTGGCCGGCGCGGCGCAGGTTTACCATTGTGCGGCGTGGGTATCCCTGAAACAAGCCGATAAAAACGATATGATCAGGGTGAATGTTACCGGCACCGCAAACCTGGTAAACTTGTGTATGGATTACGATTGCAGGCTGGTACACGTAAGCTCCGTTGCTGCCATTGGGCTTGCCAAACCCGGCGACCTGATCACCGAAAACCATCACCTGGACCAGGCTGCTGAAACAGACGGCTATGCCCTATCAAAACTGGAAAGCGAAATGGAAGTTTGGCGTGGAATTGCCGAGGGTTTGGATGGCGTTATTGTTAACCCGTCCATCATCATCGGCGCCAGCGCCGGCACAAGCGGAAGCGGGGAGCTTTTTGATCGGGTTCACAAAGGGCTGAAATTTTATACTTC
>CAYZLU010000565.1:0-1526 GCA_964479285.1 uncultured Planctomycetales bacterium
ATAAAAACTACGCAAAAACCTGATAGCAGCGGCATTACCGGTGTGCCGGTTGGGCGCGATGAGCTGATGCGGGAGCTAAAGGCCGAGATGATCCCCTATACACCCGAGGAACTGATTGCGTTAGCAAATAAAGAATTTGCCTATTGTTATAAGGAAATGCTGAAAGCCTCAAACGAAATGGGCTTTGGCGACGATTGGCACAAGGCGCTGGAGAAAGTAAAAAACACCTACGTACCCGCTGGCAAACAGCCCGAGGACATATTGAAATTGTACAACGACGCACTAACCTTCATCAAAGGGCGCGACCTGATCACCATCCCGCCCCTTGCCGAAGAAACCTGGGGGATGACGATGATGACACCCGAAGCGCAACTGGTAAACCCCTTCTTTTTGGGCGGCAGCGAGATCCTCATCAGCTACCCCACCAATACCATGAACGAGGACGACAAGCTGATGAGCATGCGCGGCAATAACCCCTATTTTTCGCGCGGAACGGTACAGCATGAGTTGCTGCCCGGCCATAACCTGCAGTATTTTATGAACAGCCGGTATAAAGCCTATCGCCAGATGTTTTACACCCCGTTTTGGATAGAGGGCTGGAGCCTTTACTGGGAACTGCTGCTATACCAGCAGGGTTTTGCCCAAACGCCCGAAGAGCGCGTTGGCATGTTGTTTTGGCGGATGCACCGCTGTGCACGCATCATTTTCAGCTTAAACTATCACCTCGGCAACTGGACACCCCAGCAATGCATCGATTTTTTGGTCGACCGTGTAGGCCATGAACGCGCCAATGCCGAAGGCGAAGTGCGCCGGTCATTCAAAGGCGATTACAGCCCGCTTTACCAGGTGGCTTACCTCACCGGGGGCTTGCAGTTAATGGCGCTTAAACATGAGTTGGTTGATGGCGGCAAAATGAGCTATAAGCAATTTCATGATGCCATTATCAAGGAAAATACAATGCCGATCGAGATGGTAAGGGCGACGTTGACCAATCAAAAACTGGACAGGGATTTTGTTACCAAGTGGCGGTTTTATGATTTCAAGTAAATGTTTATCCATACCGCTGAACCTATGGTTATCAAAAATGAAAATATAAATATCAGGAAGACTATTATTAAACCCTTGTTTAAACTCAATGAAAATCCTTTGAATTCAAGTTTTACAATAAGGTCATATCTTTTCTTTACAACGTATATATAGCGAAATAGCTGAATTATCAACAATCCTAAAACAATAATTATTAACTCTGAAAATGGAATGGCTATAAAATTAAGTCTTCTAAAGGAGAAAAATAGAATTTCGAACATCAACCAAAGCCAAAACATAGCAATTAATCCTGCCACAAAAACAGATCTTCTAAGATAACTGTGCCAATACATTGTGCCCGGCTTATATTTTTTATAATACGCCATTAAGTAAAATATGATAAAGTCTATTATTCTCATGCCAATTGGATAAAGATAGCGACCAAACTTACGAAGTTTTGAAAACTTCGTAAGTTTTTGGGGTTATTTCACCGCCCACTC
>CAYZLU010000566.1:0-1525 GCA_964479285.1 uncultured Planctomycetales bacterium
TTTGGGGTGATTATTGCGATTGGTATTTGGAATTGATCAAGCCTAAGTTTAGCGATGTAAATATCCAAAAAACCGCCCTTTTTGTGCTTAAGAATTCATTGAAAATGATGCATCCGTTTATTCCTTTTGTCACGGAAGAGATTTACAGCAAAATGAATTCCCAAGAAGGATGCCTGTCCTTGGCGGCATGGCCAAATCAGCAGGAAAAGCTGGTTGATCAGGAAGCTTCTAAGCAAATGCAGGCAATCATTGATGTCATTTCTGCCATTCGTAATATTCGTACTCAATGGGGCATAAAACCAAACCAGGTGATCCTGCCCGAAATAATCCCTCAAGATAAAGCACATGAAAAATTATTTAAAACCAATAGTGAGTATATTATGCATTTGGCCAGGGTGGACACCTTACGCATCGATTTTGAAATATTGACATCCCAAGATGCGGCCATTTCTTTAATAGGAACAACAAAGATTGTTGTTCCCTTAAAAGGGATTATCGACCTACAGGTAGAAAAAAAGCGTAAGCAAGAAGAAATGGCCCAAAAACAAAAATCCATTGATGGACTGCAATCACGTTTAAATAACGAAACTTTTGTAAGTAAAGCGCCTCAAGAAGTCATTGCTAAAGAAAAAGAACGTTTGGATATCTTAACTAAAGAAATCAATGAGCTTAAAATTGTCTTAACTAATTTATTATGAAAGTTTGGTATGAAACCAGGATATGTGCGTACGATTGTTCAATTGGCCCTTGCCGAAGATGTAGGGGCAGGGGACATTACTACTAATCATTTAATCCCCCCAAATTCGCAGAGCAAGGCGCGGCTGGTTGCTCATACTGATGGAGTCATCTGCGGTGTCAATCTCTCACGGGAAGCCTTTAAGACATTAAATCCTAAGGTGAATTTTCTTGCCTTGATCAAGGATGGTCAGGTGGTGCACCAAGGTGACATTATTGCTCAAATTGCCGGCCCTACCAGGGCTTTGCTTTCAGGTGAACGTGTCGCGATCAATTTTTTGTCATTTTTGTCAGGTATTGCTACCCAAACCCGTCTTTTTGTTGAACAGATCAAACCGTACAAGGCTGTTATTATGGACACACGCAAGACCACACCCCTGTTGCGCCAACTGGAGCGGTATGCTGTCCGCATCGCGGGAGGGACCAACCACCGTTATAATCTAAATGACATGGTGATGATCAAGGATAACCATCGTATGGCCTGCAAGAGGCAGGATATGACCGGTGTGATCAGTACTCTGAAAAAAAAAGTAAAGAAGAAAATAGAAGTTGAGGTGGACGATCTTGATCAATTGAAAGAAATATTGCATTCCAAGGCGGACATCATTTTATTGGACAATATGAAACCAACGCAAGTTGCCAAAGCCGTCGAGATGCGCCGTCGAGAGAAATCCTGTGTTCTCCTGGAGGCCTCAGGTGGTATCACATTAAAGAATGTCAGGCAATTCGCGGCCACCGGAGTTGATCGCGAGTCTATGGGCGCTAAGACACATACCCGGCAAGCTTTGGA
>CAYZLU010000567.1:0-1522 GCA_964479285.1 uncultured Planctomycetales bacterium
CATCTTTACCAACTTCGACCAATTTCACGCGGTCCTTCACCTGCTTTAACATCTCGTCCACTTGCTTAGGATCATGTAATTGATCTGCAGTGACCGCTGTCAAGTGGTCTTTACCGTCACTTGTATCATAACCAATACCAAAACTCGGCGATATCGCGCTCGCCAATCCGCTTGTACCGCCCGCGATGCTGGGCTGAGCATACATACCCAAATTAACTGACCAACGGTCCCATATTCTCTGTGTGGCACTAAATGTGATCCCCTTGCCTACTGGACTTGCGAAAACCCCCACGCTCAAAGAAGTGTCTTCTTTTATTTTAAAATTATAGTTCAGGCTGCCCTGCACCTGTCCTTGCAGACTGGCCACAGACCCCTGCAATTGGCCGCCAAAAATAGGAACTGAGCCGTTGATGCCATAACGTTGATACGCCACTTCCGGATTTAACGTCACATCATAAATTTGTAGCCCGGCACCGATGGAAGGATAGATTGTCGCATTTTGTTTCCCAAAGAGCGTAGTTGTTTCTTCATTCATAAAGAGTCTTAGCGCCACTTTAACATGCTCACTCTTATAAACATTTTGCTCAACCCAGACCCTGCCGGATAAATACGCGTCGGTGGCGGTCAAAGTCTGGTTGGTGTTTACCACAGTATGGTTGGTGAATGGATCCATGATTTGAATATTATCTGCGTCCTGACGCTGGGAAAGATACCCGCCGGCTTCCAAAATAAGCTTGGTGTCCTTGGTAAAATCATAATTAAAGGTCAGTTGAGCGCCTCCCATATTATCGGATTTGGTATTGGCATTATTGGAGACGTCTTTCAGGAAAATCCCGCTGACGGCAAATCCATATTTTTCCCCCTTAAGGGCAAATGTATTGCCCACGACTAGATAATCATGTTTAATTGTTTGCCCACCGCCATTGGAGTTTTGTTGGAATTCATTTGTCAGGGCCGCTCCGAGATAGGCGCGGTCAACGGGGTTTGCATTTAAAATCCGTCCTATTAATCCTGCTTCTGTATCCGTTAAAAGGATACTGGTCACCGCATAAAACTGATTCAAATTTTCCGCCTGTACCAGACCAACATAACCATCCACCCCCGGCATTAAATTATTCGTGGCAAATTGATAATCCGCGTTCGTATTGCCTAAGGCCGTCTGGCCGATTTGCATTTCAGCGCTGTCCCTGCTCATCTGCTGATCGTTAAAGGTGAACTTGAAAGTTTTTCCATCGGGCATCAATAAATCCGTGTCATCCAAAACCAGAACCGGTACTTGACGCATATATTCGCGTTCTAAATGGCGTTCAATAGCACCTTCGGTAAGAGGATTGACCAGTTCCGGATGCTGGAATTTGAATTTGGCCAATTCATTGCTGACCCATATATTGCGGGTTTTAATAGCCGCTTGATAATCCTTAGCGGAAAGTTTCAAATCATCCCTCGATGCCGCAGCCTTGTGATCTGCCTCAGATTTTTCGCGGTTATATGCTGACTAATCGATGGCGCTGGCATTTAAATC
>CAYZLU010000568.1:0-1514 GCA_964479285.1 uncultured Planctomycetales bacterium
GTTTGCGCGTGGGTTTAGCTACGGTTAAAGCCTTTGCCATGAGTACCGGCAAACCCGTGGTCGGTATCCCAAGTATGGACATCATTGCTCGCGGTATTGATTTGGGCGAATGTGACGAAATCTGCGTCCTCAATGACGCCCGTCGAGGAAATGTGTACGCATGTTTCTATGGTCCCCAAGGTAGAAAGACCGATTATTTGTTAACCACCCTTGAAGATATCTTGGATAAAGTGCATGGTAAAACTCTTTTCGTTGGTGATGCCATTGGCGTTTACCGTGACAGATTATCTAAATTTATTCTTGCTGATGAAAAATCGTGGTATCCTCAAAGTAAGGTGATGGCAGCCTTGGCTTACGAACGTTTAAAAAATAAAATGTACGATGATGCCGCAAGCCTTGTGCCATTATATTTGTATCCCCAAGATTGCCAGGTCTCAACCGGTAAAAAATAATGGATTCCAAAATATTAAATTTTGAAACAGCGACACATCCACCGACCTGGTGTGAAATTGATCTTAAGGCCCTGGCTTATAATTTTGAACAATTACAGAAATTAGCCGGCAAGAACATGTCTCATTCATCAGGGATTATGCCGGTCATCAAAGCTGATGCGTACGGTCATGGCATGTTGCGGGTTGCCGAGTCTTTGAGCGAGAGCGGATGTAAATACCTGGGAGTTTCCAACGCCACCGAAGGCATGATTTTGCGCGCAGCGGAATTTAAACAGAAAATCTTATTGTTCGAATCAACCCTGGTGGCAGAAGCTAAAGATATCGTTGAGTATAAATTGACCCCAACTGTCTGCGCTATGGAAATGGCCCATGCCCTGGACCATGCTGCCCATCAGGCCGGCATTCAAATCCCGGTGCATATCAAAATAGACACAGGCATGGGACGTCTGGGGGTCAATGAAGATCAGGCCTTGGATTTTGTACAAAAGCTCAGGGCAGAATGCCCTAATTTGATCTTAGAGGGTGTGTATACCCATTTTCCCGTCGCTGATTCCGACCGTGATTTTACCTTAGGCCAGATGCGCCGTTTTCGCGACATTGTGTATTCCCTGGAAAATCAGTTCATTACTTTTTTGTATGTGCACGCCGGCAATAGCATGGGATTAGGGGATTATAAATCCGATCTTTTTAATCTGGCCCGTCCCGGCATCATGCTTTACGGCATTTATCCGCTGGAAGATTTAAAAAAGAAGGTCCATTTAAAACCTGTGATGTCGGTTAAGACCAAGATCATTTTTGTACAGACCATCGGTAAAGGGAGAGGCATCAGCTACGGCCATACTTTTAAAGCCAAGGAAGACATTACCGTTGCTGTATTGCCTATTGGTTACAGCAACGGGTATCTGCGTTCCTTGTCTAATAAAGCTTTTGTTTTGGTGGCAGGCGTGCGTTGCCCGGTGGTGGGGCGCGTAACCATGTATCAGATCATCGTAGACATCACCGCAGCTACGCTTTCAGGCCGTATCCCCAAAATCGGCGATGAAGCCATTATTATGGGTGCGC
>CAYZLU010000569.1:0-1507 GCA_964479285.1 uncultured Planctomycetales bacterium
GGTATTGGTTTTCTAATTGACCCAAGACCGCCATCAAGGTTTCAGGTGCAAAACGCCCCCCGAAGGGGCCATAATAACCATGTTTATTGGGAAAATGAGAACCCATTATTTCTCATACCCCGTCATCGTCATTACTGAATCCATGATCCCAATCGTACCGGTGATGCGCAGCGGCCATTTGTGCTTGGAACTGTCAAACCAGATTTTATATCTCTCAGGCTGGCTTTTCATGTAATAACTATCGTAAGATTTATCATCTATTTTAAGCTTTTCTCGCTTTATTAATTTAATCTTTAAATCCTTGGTCGGCAGGGTCATATTAAGGACATCACCTATTTTAAATGACCCCTCCTTCCGGTACCGGTAAATAAAACCATAAATATTATCGACAGGCCCAACTTTATTGATGACCTGATGGGTGACATGGTTTCCCTCTGTCTTAGTAATAAGGATCTCACCCTTAGAAGGAATATATTCTTCCAGGGTTTTTCCATGACCAAACACGCTTAAACTAAAAGTACGTTCAACAAACAGCGGTTTGTATGTCGAAGGATCTACGTAAATATTTTCTTTATCTGAAAAATTCTTACCATTGGCTTTAAACACGATCAAAATCGTTTTGTGGCCCTTAAATTCCTTGGGACCGGCCATGGTCAGTCTCGCCTCACCATCAAATCCCATTTGGCGGATCGAATAATAAATAGTTTCAGCACGCAATGACGATGATAATAGGCAGCAGAAAAAAAACAATGCCATCACAATGACTTTATTGAACATCATACTCCTTTATGAAGGCCTCTAACACCCGCGCTCCATTGTACAAAGTTTTAATTTCTGCGTATTCGTCATTAGCGTGGATGACCCCATGACTGCCCCAGCCGGTGGAAAAAGCAGGAATGCCGTAATCCTGGAAAAAAGTGATCACCGTGGCCCCCTGGCTGCCCTTTAAATTTGCTTTAAATCCCATCTTCCGGCAAGTATCCACATAGGTCTTGACAAAAGGATGTTGGGGGTCAATCCCGTAGGGTTTCTGGGAATCATCAATGACCACTTTAAAATCCTTGGTTTCTTTGGCAATTATGCTTTTGATTTCTTTTAAAATATTTTCGGCCTTCATGCCGGGCATAAAACGGACATCAAGAGCAAATTCACAAAAATCTGCCACCATATTGACCTTGTCCCCGCCTCGGATAGTGCCGATATTCTTGGTCGGAGGAACAAGCAGTGGATGCTTTTTATATTTAAACTGGTGTTTCTTTAAACGGTCGATCACGCGGGCAGCGATTTCAATGGCATTGACACCCAGCCAATTATATGCCCCATGGGCTTTTTTCCCAAAAATCTGCACCCGGCAATGAAAAAGACCTTTTTGGGCAATGATAGCATCAAACTCTTCAGAGTCCGTAATCAAAGCTGCCTTGGGGCGCAAAATACCTTTTTTCAACAAAGGGATGACACCGAACTTGCTTCCGGTCTCCTCATCTGCGGTGGCGGCAAAAACAATGTC
>CAYZLU010000570.1:0-1505 GCA_964479285.1 uncultured Planctomycetales bacterium
CAGGGGTCATATTTTTGGCCTGGGGGATGGGGAATGCTCCCTACTTTATGTTTTTATGGCTCTGGGTCTTATTTTTCTTTTTTGGGACGCATTGGGTCCAGCATCAATCTTCATTTTCCATATTTTTAAAGAATTCCCCTTGGAGCAAGGCCATGTCGATGGTTCTGGTATTTTTGACGGGGAGTTTTATATTTTATATGCGTGACATATTGTCATTTGTTGATTTGACCCAACGCCAGCATGGGGGGATAAATTCATTGGGTATTTTTCTTACCTTCGGCGGGAAATTCGAGACCTTTCAGTCTTTATTACAGGAGCTCGTGGGAGGGAATTTGCCGGAATTTTATGTAGGTCTTGTGCCGCTTGTATTTTTCGTGTGGGCATTGTTGAAGGTCAGGGACAAGGGTTTTTATCCCTTTTTAACGGCATGTCTAATGGTCATATGGCTTTCATCCGGGGGGATTTTTGCCGCGGCCAATTATTTTTTCCCCGGGATGGCGTATTATAGGCACATAGGTTTTGTTTATGGGATCACCAAAATGTTCTTGCTCGTCTGCGCTGGATTTGGTTTAGAACATTTTTGGCCGAGCACAGCCAAAGAAAAAATTTGGTATTTAGCGGTCATCATAGCGATCTTTATCTTTATGTTCGATTTGACAGGTTTGGCATGGCCGGTCCTCAATGCATATTCTCTGTCGCACCATGCTCTTAAAGAAGTATTGGGTGAAATCAATTTGAAATCTTGTTATTTCCGGTTGGGGGCTGTTTTAGGAACATTGGTATGGGCGGTCATCCTTGCAAGTATCGCCGCCAGGCGAAATAAACTGGAAAATAATGTCATTTTGAAATCGGTCTTTGTCGTCATCGCTGTCGTGGATGTGTCTTCATTTTGTTTTTCAAACCAATTCAGGTTTGTTTTGTCTCCCAACTATGATAAAACGATTTTTCAAGTGCATAGGCCGGTTTATCAAAATCAAATGACCCTTGATCCCCAGGAAAAACGCGCCAGGGATGTCTTAAGTACCCTTACTTCAGGGGTCAAATACGCCACTGTTTACAGCATTGCGCAATTCGAACCTTGTGTCGCCACCTATCGGATCGATATGAGGCCAAAATCTTATGAGCGATGGCGGGAAATGGAGGGAGATAAGGACTTGGGTTTATCGAATTGTGATAAACCTAGATTATATTTGACGGAGGGTCAAGGAGAGATTAATGTGACTGCATTTGACGCTGATCAGATATCTTTTAATGTTGTTGTTCCCAAGGGAGGGGCCAAACTTGTTTACGCGGATAATTTTCATCCAGGGTGGAAAGCAGAAATAAATGGCAAGAACATCCCTGTTGAACCGAGCAATGGAGCATATAAATCGATTTTTGTCCCTGGTCCCGGCCATGTCCATATATATTTTGACCATGGATGGGTGGGGGCATTAAGTTATGTTTTTATGGCGTTTGGTATTGTTTTTACTTTAATCCTAGGGAAGATTTTTTTATCCTTATTT
>CAYZLU010000571.1:0-1504 GCA_964479285.1 uncultured Planctomycetales bacterium
GCCTTATTACGCGCGTCCGGCCATGGGCAATATCTTCGATTATTTTTCTGACTTCCGCATTGAGGCGCCCTGAATCAAATTTCCCATTTTATCAGGTCATCGGGGCCTGACCCTCAATGATGTTCAGGTGCTCCTGCGAGCAGAATCGGATATCTCAGCGGCTTTGAAAGGTGGTTTCCCTTTTCAATACGGCTATTGGGTTCGATGTCCACCAAAGGAGCACGTCAATGACCAATGAAGAGACAGGATCCGTTTATGAATCATACATCATGAGGCAGCCTAATTTTTGATTCTTATACGGGAAACCTGCCCATTTTTTGCCTAATGCGGAAGTCAGGCGGCCGTGGGCGAATATCGTCGATTATTTTGTTTGGAATTTTTTCTTGTTGAATTCGTAAGCGGCATCGAGGATGATGAGAAAGAGGGCAATGGTCAACAAGCTCCAGGAGTTATTGTTAAGGATCTTGTGTTGAATAAGCAGGCGTGTTTTAATGTAGAAAACTACCAGTAATATATAGAGCCAGAACACTGTTTTGTGTTCTTTGCTGTTGAGGAGCCTTTGCAGATTAAATGGCCACTTTTCACCTTTGTTGTAAGGTACAAGGCAGGGGATGATGGCGGGCACTTGTTTGCAATAATCGCTGTAAGCATTTTTGAATTTTGCCAATAACATTCCTTGCTCACCATGGATGGTCCGGTAATACATGAGGCTTAAAGCCAGCAAGAATACGCCACCCGCGGTCCATTCTATCCAGGAAGGCCCGCTTTTTAATACAATCACAAAGCCTATAGCGATCAAAAAGGTACCCAGGTAGAGGGGGTTACGCACAAAAGCATAAGGGCCTGAAGTGGTTAATTTGTCATTCTTAATGGCATAACCATTGGACCACAGGCGAATGAGCACCCCTGCAATGATAAAGCCGATACCAGCCCTGAGGGAAGCTTCATCCAGCGAACAGAAAAAGAGGACGAAGAAACCAAACGGATAGATAACGGCAAAACGAGGTTTAAAAGAACGTTGCAGACGATGAGCAATAGTCATAAATAAGCCACCATCCGCATGGAAAATTTAGGATTGCCGAGCAAGTGATAGGGAATATTATTCATAAGGGCTTATTATACCTTTTATCCTAAAAATTCAAAGATTTTAATTGTGCAATTAGCCTCCGGATTTTTGCAGGGATCTTAGAGGAGAGGGTTTTAAAATTTCCCAATGAGGTGATTCTTGAGAAAGTGTTTTCTGAAATTCTTGGGCTATTGTTATAAAACACATAATATCAATTAGTTAAAGTATTATCTGCAATTAAATAATTTCGCATTCTCACTTCAATTTGTTGGCATCTCATCCCAATACCGTATATCCTTGAATAATAACGGGCAAAACCAGTGAAAGTTAGCGGCGCAAAGGATCGATCCTAATTTCTCTAGTCCACTTGGCATTCTTGAAAACATCAAGGATTTTCAAGGAACAGGGGATATCGGCGGTCAAAAGGGAGATTTATGA
>CAYZLU010000572.1:0-1504 GCA_964479285.1 uncultured Planctomycetales bacterium
TACTCAATTTTTTAATCTTACGAGTAGTATTCAATCTATAAAAAGTCGGCCAAATATCGTGTTCCACCCTGTCTAGTTTCTTGTTGTAATAACGGTGAAATGCAAAAGGGGTAAATTTAGACACAATACCCGCATAATAATAAAGATTTAAAGTGCGAAAATAAACACTCCCTCCTGTTTTCAGTATCCTTTGTATTTCTTTTAGGAAAACAACCGGATCATTAATGTGTTCAACAAAATAATTCGCAAAAACTATATCAAACGAGGAATCTTTGAATGAGTTTTCAAAAAAATTCCCGAGAACTGCAGTAGTAAGGTTTGGGTTCGATAATATCTTCTTATCTACATCTATACCAATCACCTCTTTGCATCGTTCTTTAAAATCATACTTCCAAATGTTTCCATCCCCGGCAGCAATATCTAAGACCTTCTGATCTTTCGTTAATGATTCATTGATCCAATTGTAAAATATAGTGTCGTGGTCAATATATTTATCAGGAGGATAAAACTTATTTCTTAAAAATGCCACTTGTTTATTCTTTATACTCACTCCCGACACCTTTCAGGCCACTTTAGCTTTGTGCTTTTGCAATAACATGGACAACCCATGTTTATTAAAGAAATAGAGTATGTTCAACATATGGATAATGCTTAACTTACCAAATTTTTTCACGCTATCACGCCTGTAATAATGGATGGCCGAGACTTCAGGTAAATAACTAACTCTCCAGCCGTTAATTCTTGCCCGAAAACACCACTCGACATCTTCTAAATAAAATGGCTGGAAAAGATCATTGTCCAAACCACCGATTTCCTGGATTGTTTTCCTTCGCATCAAGAATAATGCTGAAAGGACCCAATCAACATCCCGTTTTTCTTTATGGTCATAATCCAGCATCAAATATTCTTGGACTGTTGAACTCTTAGAAAAACGTTTTAAAGTCCTTGACCAGCGAAAAAAATGAGGCAAACGGTTCAAATAAATAAAGATTGTGGGAAATTGCCTGCATGTTAGTTGTAACGTCCCATCATCAAAAACCAATTTAGGTCCACTTACCGCCACATCTGGATTGTTTTCCATGAAATTAACCATGTATTGAATGGTATCGGGCATAAGAACTACGTCGGAATTTAAAAGAAGCACATAACGTCCTATGGAGCTGTTGGTGGCTGTGACATTATTATGAATATAGCCTAATTTCTTTTCATTACGTATAAGATGGGCTTCAGGATAATCATTTTTAAGCATTTCAAAGGTCCCGTCCGTTGAGGCATTATCAACGACAATGGTCTCCAAAGAATACGTCGTTACACTCTGGCGTATGGACTCAAGGCATTTTTTTAAATGATCTTTCTCATTTGTGCCGACTGCAATGATCGATACATCCATAAGATTTCCTTTTTATAGACAAACGATTTTATACCTGAATGACCAGTAGACACGTCCATAAAACTTAGCTATGACTTTTCCTGAATAAACAAAAAAAGCTATAAAGGTTTCTTT
>CAYZLU010000573.1:0-1502 GCA_964479285.1 uncultured Planctomycetales bacterium
AATGGTGAAGACCGTGCTAATCCTTCGACTGCGTCCAAAGTCAATGCCTGGATCGCGGTCATGCGCGGATGCAATAATTTCTGCACCTTTTGCGTGGTGCCGTACACGCGCGGCCGCGAACGCAGCCGTTCCCCGGAAAATGTGGTGGATGAGGTGCGGCGCCTGGCCGCAGAAGGTTTCAAGCAAATTACTTTACTCGGCCAGAATGTGAATTCTTACCGCTATGATGATTATGATTTTGCCTACCTGATGGATGAAGTGAGCAAGGTGGAGGGCATTGAACGCATCCGTTTTACCTCACCGCACCCAAAAGACTTTCCTGACCGTTTCCTGGACTTAATGGCTGTTAATCCTAAAATATGCAAACATATCCATCTGCCTCTGCAAGCGGGCAATGACCGTGTTTTAGACATGATGAACAGGACCTACACAAAGGAAGAATTTCTAAGTTTGGCGGATAAAATCCGTACCAAAATCCCAGATATAGCGTTAACGACAGATATCATAGTGGGTTTTCCGACTGAAACCGATACTGAATTTGAAGATACATTGGATGTCATCCATCGGGTACAATTTGATTCCGCTTTTACCTTTAAATATTCCGAACGGCAAGGGACCATTGCCAGTAAAAAATTCTCTGATGATGTGCCTGAAGCGACGAAGACCCAGCGCATTATGCGATTAAACGAAATCCAGAAGGAAATCACCCTTAAGAAAAACAAAGCCCATATCGGCCAGGTGCATGAAATTTTAATTGAACCATCCCCCCAAGACAAGCCTTCCCAAAATACTGTTGGCCGTACAGACACTAACAAGCTGGTTATCCTTTCCCAAAATGGCAGTAAAATCGGGGAGATGATCAAGGTAAAAATCACGACTGCCACCCCGCATGCTTTAAAGGGACAGAAAATAGATTAAGTCCTTTCCAGTCACAAGATTAATCCCTAAAATAATTGTAACTTTTTCTTTTGATCTGCGTTTAATGAGTGAGGGGGCGCCATGGAACAAAAACATATCAAAATGATTATCGGGGCTTTATTTGGGTTAGGGTTATTTGCAATTTTAATGAATTGGGGGGCCAAAATATATATCCAATATCAAGCTGATCAGCTTGAGAAAGAAGATATCGCCAGATGGAAAGAACAGTCCTTGTATGCTTGGGAACGTAAGGTGACTGATAAACTATTAATTATCGAACGGAAATTAGCAGAAAAAGGGATCGATTTGAGTGATACAGCTTCTTTATCAAATTCATCCCCTGTTGAAGAAGGAACACGGCATTATTTTAGTAATTCAAATGTGGAAAATTTTCCCAAGGTCACCAAAGGAATGGCAAGAAATAATGTCAGCCAGTCCTCAATAATAAAATGTAACTTTTGTCCGGCCCGTGCGTTTAAAGGTTAGAGAGAGACGAGAGAGGATGGATGGCAATACAGGATACAAATGATGAAGAACTGGTCCGTAGGTTTTACCAAGCGGATGGGGAGGCGCTCAAGGTGATA